>DASSUY010000209.1:0-8044 GCA_035706525.1 Steroidobacteraceae bacterium | reverse complement strand
ACACGGGCACCTTGTGCCGCCATTCCCAGGGTGCAACGGCTTCGCCCTTCCACAGGCCGCGGCCCGCTTTCCGGGCCTCGTCCTCCAACCGGCAATACGCAGGATCCGCGAGGTACTGTCGGTAGGCCCAGGCGTGGCCTTCCTGGACTATGTGCATGTTGACGTTGAAGTCGTCGAGGAAGACGACGGCTACCATCCGGTCGTATCGGTCCTGCGCAATGGGCGCGAGATCCACGCTGCGGTGAAGGACCAGGCGCGACAGCGCGTCGGTCGCTTCGCGCGCCCAGGGCTGGTCGAACTCGGGCGCATCGATGCTGCCCAGCCGAACGGTAATCGGGCCGGAGCTCAGCTCGACTTCGACAGTGTCGCCGTCCGTCACGCGGGTGACGGTGCCGACGAGGACTGAGTCCTGCGGAGCGCTTGCGCCCAGCGAGGCTCCGAGCAGGAGGGCAGCAACACATAATCGGCCGCGCGACATGGCCATGATGCTAGCGCCGGGCGAACGCTCAGGTTGTGCGCCCGATCACGCCCGATCGCGCAGGGCGGCCTACGCCAGCTGTTCCGTCACGGCGCGATGCGCGGCGTCGATCGCGCCGTCCACGAAGGCGTAGGCCGAGGCGTCCGAGTTCGCGATGGAGATGCGGCCCATCTGCGCAGCACCGACGAGGTGGGGGCCGCTCTTGCGGCTCCACTCCGGCGGGTCGTAGAGGTCGTTGTATTCGTAGGCGTAGCCGTGCGGCCAGCGGTTGACCGTGATCGCCGCGACGTCGCGCTCGAAGTCGAATCCCGCCGGCCCGAGCGCGCCGCTCATCACGGCCGCGATGTCCTTCTCGAACTCGTCGAAGCTCAGCGCGAAGAGCCTCTTCCGGCCCTCGACGTGCTGCGAGCGCTCGTCGAGCCCCAGGTCCGGCATCGTCGGCACGTAGGATCCGTGCAGAACCGTCGGCCGGTCGGAGGACTGCGTGTACCGGTAGCCGCCCATGCTGACGGGGAAGTCGAGGCTCACCGACTGCAGGATGTTGGCCTGCGGGACCGTCAGGTGGTAGTAGCCGAGCGACTCAAAGGCCTTCCAGTTGCGCACCGCGATATTGATGTAGACGAGCGGGATCTTCACGGCCTTCCGGATGGCCTCGGCTTGCGCCGCGGGCAGCTCCGGGCAGATGTAGGGGACGATGGCGTTGTAGCAGGCGAGGACGACGTGCTTGCCGCGCACGCGGTATACGTCGCCGTTCCGGACGTAGGTGACGTCCACGAACTGGCCGCCTTCCGCGTGGCGCACGTCCACTGCCGTGCTGTCGAGGCGGATGCGCGTGCTGTTGGATGCCGCGTCCAGCCGCTCGTAGTCGACCCGCGCGAGCACGATGTCCTCCATCGTCTGCCCCGCGGCGGCCTCGGGAATGAGCGAGCGCACGATGAGGCGCGCGAGGCCGGCGTTCCCGTCGGGGAAGTGGAAGATGTAGGGCTCCGGCTTTTCCGCCTCATCGTCTTCCGAGTCCATGCCGGCGAACCCCGGCATGCCGGCGTTCCAGGCCGATAGCGCCGAGACGGCGTCATAGCCGACCCCCCACCAGCCGACGCCGCGGTCGCGCAGGAGCAGCACGACGTCCTCGGGCGCCTGCGCGAATCGTCGGAGGTAATTGCTGTAGCTCATGCTGCGAAGGAGCGCTGCGCGTTCCCCGGCGGGGATGCCGGCGAGGTAGTCCTTGCCGCCGCTCAGGAGCTCCACGAGGCACCGGCGCGCTTCCTCGGAGATGGGATAGCCCTGGACGATTTCGGCGATGCCGCCCGGCGCGTCGCCGCCGAAGCCGCGCATCACGTCCCGGTGCGTACTGTCGGCGCCGTAAACGTCCTTCCTGAAGTAAAGGCCGCGCTCGAGTTTCCGGCTTTTGAAGTACTGCTGGTCGAAGTATTCGTAGAAGCGGTCGGTCACGATGCCGACGTCCTTGAGGAACTGCGACGCCTCGGCGGAATAGCGCTTCGGGTCCTGGATCGACTGGCTGCCGCCGTAGCCGATCAGCTTCTCGCCGTCGACCGTGAATTCGTTCCGCTTCGCGTGGCCGCCGAAGTCGTCATGGTTGTCGAGGATGAGGATGCGGCTCTCGCCGCCGCGCCGGCGCTTGAACATGGACGCCGCCGACAGGCCCGAGATGCCGCCGCCGACGACGACGAGATCGTAGGTGTCGTCCGTCTGTGCCTCCGGCCGCGGCCACTTCATGCCGCCCCAGGCCAGCGCGTGCGCGATCTCGAAGGAACCCGGGTGGCTGCCGCGTAGCCCCGTCAGCGCCGGCGGGTAACGGCCGTCCGCGGCGAGGAGTTCGAGCGGGGAGAGTGCACTGCCAGCGGCGACGCCGAGGGCGATGCCGTTCAGGAAATCGCGTCGCGTGATCTTCGGACCCGTCATCGTCTCCCCCTGTCAGCCATCCACGCCCGGCCTCAATCCACCGGCACCCCGAGCTCCTCGAACGCCTGCCGCATCGGCTGCAGTCGGGCCTCGTACCGGCGCCAGCGGCCGATGGATCGCGTGTGCACGGGCTCGCGCACCTGCACCGCGCTCGCCGTCGTGACGGCGGCGTCCTGCCGGTGGAAGTCGAGGCAGGCGTCCTCCCACGGCAGCTCGAGATGGTCGATCAGCCGGCGCGCCTGCGTCTCGAGGTCGCCCGCGATGTCCTCGTAGGCGATGTCGAGGAAGCGCCCGGGGAACCGGTCCCGCCAGGCCTGCATGAGCCGCCGGTAGCGCGCGTGGTGCCTGGCCATTTCGCGCTGGTCGTAGGAGTGCGGATAAGCGTCCGCGAACAGCTGCTTGTAGCAGGCGAAGGCCGCGTCCATGGGATTCCGGCACAAGTGCACGATCTTCGCGCGCGGCAGCGCCTTCAGGATGAGCGGCAGGTAGAGGTAGTTCGTCGGCAGCTTGTCGACGAAGCGCGGGAGCGTCCCGCGCATCGTCCGCGTGGTGGCGAGGTAGGCCTGGCCGAGCTTCCGCCCGTCCAGCTTCGCGGCCTCCTCGACGAGGCGGCCGGAGACCCGGCGCTTGTCGCGATAGTCCGTGAGCCGCCGGATGCAGTTGCCGAACTGCCGCAGCTCGCCGGCGGAGTGCACCTGCGAATGGCTCGTGGCGATGCGCTCGACCAGCGTCGTGCCGCTCCGCGGCTGGCCGACGATGAAGATCGGGGAGGGATCGTCGTGGCCGGGTCCGGCCGCGGCCAGCCATTCCGGCGTGTAGATCCGCTCGAGCGCCTCGAACATTTCCTGTTCCGCGGCTTCGTCGTACTCGATGAGTTGGCGCCGCGCCTTCGCCCCCATCTCGAACGCGGTGAAAGCCGCGTCCCAGTCCTGGAGGTCCTCGAGCTCCTTGCCGAGCGCGTAGCCGAGAAAGGCGAGGGCGAGCGGACTGCGCGGTTGGGCCGCGATGAGCCGTTGCAGCACCTCGACGTGGTTGCGGTCCGGCGCCCGGCGCAGGTTGGCGAGAATCCAGTGGGCGTTCGGGTTGTCCGGCTGGATCGCGAGCGCCTTCCCGACCGTCGCCGCGGCCGCGTCGAACTGCCCGAGGAACATCCGGTTGTTGGCCTGGTTCAGCAGGAAGGCGACGTTTCGCGGCTGGCGCGCGACGGCCTTGTCGAAGCATTCGGCGGCGGCGGCCTGGTCGCCGAGCATCGAGTGGACGCTGCCGATCAGGTCCTGCACCTGGCCGTTCTCGTCGGGATTCTGAGTCGCCTTCTCGAGCGCGCTGTCCGCGCGATTCGGCTGGCCGACGCTCATGTAGAGCCGCGCGAGCTGCGCCCAGGCGGCGCCGTGCTTCGGGTCGAGCTTCGTCACCGAGCCGAAGGCGCTGATCGCCGTCCAGGTCTCCTTCAGCTCGAGCGCGATGAGGCCGACGAGAAAATGGCCTTCGGCGAGGTCCGGCTTCGCGCCGAGGATGCGGCGGCAGCACTCGGAGGCTTCGGCGTAGCGGCCCGCCGCGAGAAGCGCGAGGCCGTCGCGAAGGGCCTGCGGGATCCAGTCCGGAGGAGTGGGCCTTGCAGGCCGGTTGGGCTCGGTGCCGGTCACTATGACTTCGATTGCCGGGGGTTATCGGAGCGCGACAGGCCACGAGTCTAGCATCGCGCCGGAGGCGCTCGCCCCTAGCAATCGGGGCGCGTCTCGGCTAAATAGTGGGAGCCGGGTCCGGACTCCGGCGAGCCAGGGGGGAAGATGAAAGCGACGCGCGCTGCCCGACGAATCCAGTCCCGCAATCCCGCCACCTCCGCACTCTCCGCAGCCGTCTCGGCGACTCTGCTCGCCGCGGCCTCCGCACCGGCCTCGGCCCAGACAGCCCTCGAAGAAGTCATCGTCACCGCGAACAAGCGCGCGGAGTCGGTCATGGAGGTGCCGCTCGCGGTGCAGGCGCTGACGGGCGAGGCGCTGCGCGACCTCAACCTCAACACCGTCAAGGAGCTCGCGAGCTTCACGCCGGGCGTCACCGGCCTCTCCGACGACAGCTTCATCGACTCGCTGCGCGTCCGCGGCATCGTGACCAACGACTTCGGCAACGGCGGCGACCCCTCGGTCGGCATGTACAAGAACGGGCTGTACCAGGGCCGCACCGGGTCCGGCGTGTTCACGCTGTTCGACATCGACCGCGCCGAGATCCTGCGCGGCCCGCAGGGCTTCCTGTTCGGCCGCAACTCGATCTCGGGCGCGATGAACATCATCACGAAGCGCGCGGTGCCCGGCGAGACGGACGGCTACCTCGAGCTCGACGTCGGCGAGCGCGAGGTCTTCAGCGTGGAAGGCGGCGGGACGGCGACCCTCAACGACCGGAACGCGCTCCGCTTCTCCGGCACCTACCAGCACGAGGACGGCTACGTCACGAACCTCGCGACCGGCAACAAGTTCTACGGGCACGACATCAAGGCGGGCCGCCTAACCTGGGGCTACGACGACGGCGAGCGCGTCACCGGCATGGTGATGCTCGAGTACGAGGACCGCGACCAGACCGGAACGATCTACCGGGCGACCGGCACCGACGGCTCGTACGCGCTGCTCGAGAGCATCTACGGCGACCTCGGCCGGCCCTCGGACCCGCTCGACATCAACGTCGTCGAGCCGATCGACGGCATCTTCGACCGTGGCGAGATCGCGAGCTTCGCCGCGATCTTCGACGTAGAGACTTCGCTCGGCACGTTCACGTCGATGACGGGCTACAAGGACCACGACTACTCGTACTCGGAATCCTTCAGCGCGACGAGCCTTCGCATCTTCGACTACGAGCAGTTCCAGGGCGGCACCTACTTCGAGCAGGAGTTCCGGCTGACGTCGAAGGAGGACGAGGGGCCGCTCAAGTGGTACGTGGGCGCCTCGTTCTACGACGAGGACATCGACACCGACTTTCTCGGCCGGCAGGACGAGGACATCTACTGCAACGTCTATTGGGGCGACACCTGCCAGGGCGTGTTCGACTACTACAACAACTCGCCCTATGCCTACGTCCTCGGCGACTACTTCGGCACCTACACCTGGACGCCGAGCCCGACGGGCTACATGGAAGACTGGAACCGCACGCTCGGCCGCTTCAGCGGCTGGGCCGCCTACGTCGACCTCAACTACCAGTTCACCGAGAAGCTCGAGGGGAGCCTCGGCGTCCGCTACAACTACGACCGCAAGAAGTTCTCCCAGGAGGCGCTGACCGAGCGCAACCCGAGCCCGGTCCTCGGCAACCGCGTGCAGACCGGCTACACGACGCCCGAGGGCGCGCTCACGGACGAGAAGAGCTGGGACGACTTCACCTACCGCGGCATCCTGACCTACAAGCCGAACGACCGGACGATGATGTACGCCAGCATCACGAGCGGCTACAAGCAGGGCGGCTACAACAGCTTCTCGCTGGACCCCGTCGCGGTCTGGGGCATCACGGCCGCGACCCCCGACGCGTACAAGCCCGCGAGCTTCGACGGCGAGAACTCGATCTCCTACGAGATCGGCTACAAGGGCGACTTCCTCGGCGGCACGATGCAGCTGACCGCGAACGCCTTCGTCTACGAGTTCGAGGACATGCAGGCGGTCTGCAGCACGACCACCCCGGTGACGGTGGTCTGCAACGTCGGCAAGCTGGACGGCCGCGGCGTGGAGACCACCCTCACCGCGATCCTGGGCGACCACTGGCAGCTGAACGTCGGCGGCGCCTGGTTCGACAGCGAGGGCCACGACGTCCAGGAGTTCTGCGACGGCGCGGACCGCATCTTCGGCGACATCAATGCCTGCGAGGGGCAGTCCATCCCGGGCGCACCGGAGTGGACGGCGTTCGCGGTCCTCGGCGCCGACTTCCCGGTGGGTTCGGGCTCGATCTTCGGCAACCTTTCCTGGACCTGGGAGGACGACCGGCGCGGCGGATGGCTGCCGCTCACGCCCGAATCGACCACGTTCCCGGAGAGCCAGCGCGAGCTGCAGGGCTGGTCGCTGTTCAACCTGACGGTCGGCTACCGCGCGCCGTCGAACTGGACGGCGGCGCTCTACGTCGAGAACCTCACGGACGAGACGTACTCGCTCGGCGGCAATACCGGCGGCGGCTTCAACGACCCCTATGTCCAGCACAACTGGGGCATGGGCCGGCCGCGCACTGTCGGGATCCGCACGACCTACCGGTTCTAGCGCCGCGGCGCGGCCGGGCTAATCGAGCTCGACGATCGGCTGGGACATGATCCAGAGGCTCGCGCTCGTAAAGGCGACCATCAGCGCCAGCATCGGCAGCTGGCTCAGCAGGGCCGCGCGTCGCGTCGGGAATAGGCGGAGTGCCTCGACGTGCGCGAGCGTCACCGAGATCACGTGGCCCGCGACGATCGCGACGACCGCGATCGTCCACACCGTCTTCATGCTGATCAGGCCGAGGTCCATCTCGTAGTCGCGCGTGCCGAAGAGGTCCCAGCCCCAGCCGAAGGGGTCGGAAGCGAGCGGGATCGCGAGCTGCCCGGCGAGCAGCAGGTACGAGAGGTAGTGGGCCGCGTGGTAGGCGATCGCGATCGGCAGGAAGGAGTGCGCGAAGGCGCGCATCGCCTCCCGGCCGCTGACACCGCCGCCGACGAGCGCGCTCAGGCGGCAGACGATCGCGAACACCGTGAAGAAGAGGAGCGCGGCCAGGAGCAGGCCCAGCGTCTTCGCGGCCATCAGGATGTCGACGTTGGCGGCGTCGCCCAGCCAGGCGAGGAGCGGGCGCAGCGTGTCGTTCTGCGCGAGCCAGATGACCGCCGCATTCCAGGGCGGCGTCTCCGCGAAGCCGTCGAAGGTCACGGTCGCGAGCACGAGGAGCACGAAGGCGATCTCGCCCATCGACCGCGGCGCCTCGCCCAGGAGGCCCACGCCGGGCAGGCGAAGGACGAGGCGACCCTCGCCGTTCCGGCCGAGCGGCGCGAACCGCCCGAACAGGCCGAAGACCCGGCTGAAGGGATCGGCGCCGGCGCGCCAGCGCGCGGCGCCGAAGCTCGCCATGCCCGCCCAGGCGCCCGCCGAGTACAGCAGGATGATCAGCACGAGGTCGCGCGGCAGCTCGCCGAAGCTGCTCGCAAGCTCGAGCCACGCGAAGACGAAATACATTGCGACGGCAGGCCAGGCGCCCCAGGGCGCGGGCCCGTCGATCGGCGCCGGCCGGGCGCGGCCGAGCAGGCGCCTCGCGCCGCGCCAGAGCGTGCGCCAGGGATCGAGATGCGGCCAGAGGTTGCCGACGAGCGCGGTCGCGAGCAGGAAGCCGACCCACCACAGCACCCAGACGAGGACCGGCGCGATGTTCTCCGTCGGCTCCTGGATGCCGAACCAGCCGGCGGCCAGGATCAGCAGGAAGAGGTAAAGGCCGAGCGCGGCGAGCGCCCCTTCGACGATCGCCCGCGCGCGCTGCGGCAGCCGCGGCAAGGGCCATTGCCAGGCGCGGTCGCTCGAGGGCCGGAGCACGACGGCGGCGACGACGAAGGAGAGCAGCACGACGGCCGCGCCGCCGACCAGGAAGTAGCCGAGCGGCAGCGGCAGGTCGTAACGCTGGCCGAAGGCGTGCGCAGCGGCGGGCTGGCTGGCAACGCTCGCG
>DASSUY010000208.1:0-10791 GCA_035706525.1 Steroidobacteraceae bacterium | reverse complement strand
GTCGGCGTGGTCGGAGCGGAACAGCAGCTCGAGGCCGAGGAGCGAGGCCAGGAGCGCCGCGACCCACAGGATGCCCGCCGCGTTCTGGCGAAGCGCGGCGAGCTCGGGCCCGAGCGCGAGCGGGAACAGCGTCGTGACCATGACGAAGAAGATGAGGGGCTGCGCAACCTGGCCCCAGTGCCGCAACGCGAGCAGGAGGTCGCGCCGGTAGGTCAAGGCGGCAGCGGCGAACATGCCACGGCGCGTCACGACGGCAGCTCCAGCCGGCGCGGAACGTGGTGCGGGATCGGCGGCGGCTGGTGCGCGGCCATGACGACCGCGCCGCCCGCGTCGAGGTGGCGCCCGACGACGGCCGCGACGAGCGCGGCGCCGCCGGTGTCGAGGTTCGTGTAGGGCTCGTCGAGGATCCAGAGCGGTACCTGTGCGAGCAGCACGCGCGCCATCGCGAGGCGGCGGCGCTGCCCTGCCGACATCGTCGCGGCGATCTGGTCGCGCGCGTGGGAAAGGCCGACCTGCGAGAGCGAGTCCGCGATTTCCTCGTCGGCGACCCGCCGGCGAAGGCCTGCGTCGAAAGACAGGTTTTCCGTGGCGGTGAACTCGGGCTTGAGCCCGTCGCTGTGGGCGAGGTAGGCGCTCGCCGCGGCGAATTCGTCCCGGGACGTGCGCGTGTCCTGGCCGGACCAGCCCACCTTGCCCTCTTCCGGCGTCAGGAGCCCGGCAATGATCCGTAGCAGAGTCGTCTTCCCGGAACCGTTCGGGCCGATCACGTGCACGCAGTCGCCGGCGGCCGCCTCCAGCGAAACGCTCGCGAGCACCTGGCGATCCCCTCGCCAGAAGTCGATACCTTGTACCGAAAGGCCTGAAAAATTAAACGCTTGCAACGGACTTTTCACCGCGTTCTCAGGTCGCGCGGACTATAACAGACTGGGCCCGTTCCGGGCCCGGCGGAAGTCACCCTTTCTGCGGGTAACGCGGAAACGCAGGGAGTGCCTGCGATTGCTCCATCCAGGCGATGCGCTCGGCCGCCTGCACCTGTATCTGGGGAGCGACACTCGCGGGATCGTCGAGGGTCGCGATCTGCACGTCGGCGATGCCGGGAAGGTTGACGTCGTTGTAGTAGAAGAGCCCCGTGCCGCAGTCCGCGCAGAAGTGCCGGCGCCCGTTTTCCGAAGAGCGATAGACCTTCGGACGGCCCTGCACCACGCGGACGTTCGACTGGGGGAACGCCCCCCAGCCGACGACCGGCGCGCCGGCATGGCGGCGGCAGTCGCTGCAATGGCAAAGCGCCGACCACTTCGGCTCGCCCTCGACCTCGTAGCGGATGGCGCCGCAATGGCATTGTCCCTTTCGCATCTCCTCACCTCGCCCGGAGTCAGCGTGGATCCGGCGCCGGCGGCTCGTCCCGCGGCGCGCCCTTGGGCGGAATGGGCACGAAGATGCGCCAGGCGTCCTTGGGATGCAGGATTGCCCAGAACGGCGCCGCGATCGCCGGCCACACGTCCTGGCTCACGTCGCGCATCGGAACGCGCTCGCCCGGCGCGGTGACGACGATTTCGTCATCGTCGATCGGAGCCGTCAGGTTCTGGCCCGTCTCCGCCTCGTAGTTGCGGATGAAGTCGCGCAGCTCCGATTGCGTGAGCAGCAGGTCGAGCGGCTGGCCGCTGCGGGCCACCAGCGGCTCGTCCGGCGCCTTGTCGCGCGAAGGGGCGCCGGCAGGCTCCTGGGCGCCGGGCGCTGCGACGACAAGGCCGATCGCCAGCAGGCCCGCCGGCATCGCGCAGATTCGTTCGCCTATCGCCATCGCTGCCATCCTCGCTCTTCCTCGTGGTGCCCCGGGCTGGAGTCGAACCAGCACGGCCTTTCGGCCAACGGATTTTAAGTCCGTTGCGTCTACCCGTTTCGCCACCGGGGCCCAATGACCTTCGCGGACTTCCCGAAGGGGCAGTGCCTCCCGGGTCGTTTGGGGCATAGCGTAAGCGGGCCTTTCCAGCATTGGAAAAATTTCTGCCGCTACCGGCGGTGGGGAGCCCTGATGAAGCCGATGCAAGTATCCACGGGCGCCTTGCGGGCGTCCCTGCAAGCCGCGCTCGCAGTCACGCTGATCCATGCCGGCGCGGCGGGCGCGGCGGCCACCGGCGGCACTGCGAGTCCCGGGACACGCCTCGAAAAGGACCTGCTCGGCCCGAAGGAGGTGCCGGCGGACGCCTATTACGGCGTGCAGACCGCGCGCGCCCTCGAGAACTTCCAGATCTCCGGGGTCAGGATCAACCAGTACCCGGGCTTCGTCGAGGCCTGGGCGATCGTGAAGCTCGCTGCCGCGCGCGCCAATGCCGACGTCGGCGCCATGAAACCCGAGCGCCTCGCGGCCATCCAGAAGGCCTATGACGAGCTGATGAAGGGCAACTACCACGACCAGTTCCGGGTGGACTGGTTCCAGGGCGGCGCGGGCACCTCCACCAACATGAACGCCAACGAAGTCATGGCGAACATCGGGCTGGAGCAGACCGGCCGCAAGAAAGGGGAATACCAGTACGTCGAGCCGCACGACGACCTGAACATGTCGCAGTCGACGAACGACTCCTACCCGACCGCGCTCAAGGTCGCCTTCATCCTGCGCAACGGCAAGCTCGTCGAGGAGCTCGAGAAGCTCGTCGCGTCCTTCCGCGCCAAGGGCGACGCCACGATCGACATCGTCAAGATGGGACGCACCGAGCTGCAGGACGCGGTCCCCATGACCGTCGGGCAGGAGTTCCACGCCTTCGCGGCCTCGCTCGAGGGCGAGATCCAGGTGCTCAAGGACGCCGAAAAGTACCTCTACGTGCAGAACATGGGCGCGACCGCGATCGGCACGGGCATCAACGTGCCGAAGGGCTACAACGAGCGCGCCGCCTTCCATCTCGCCGAGCTGACCGGAAAGCCGATCGTCGCGGCAAAGGACATGATCGCCGCGACCTGGGACCAGCAGGGCTTCGTCGCATACTCGGCCGCGCTCAACAGCGTCGCCATCAAGCTCTCGAAGATCGCGAGCGACCTCATCCTGCTCGCCTCCGGCCCGCGCGCGGGCCTCGCGGAGATCAACCTGCCGGCGATGCAGCCTGGCTCCTCGATCATGCCCGGCAAGGTCAATCCCGTGATTCCCGAGCTGATCAACGTGATCGCGTTCAGGGTCATGGGCAACAACTACGGCGTCACGCTCGCGGCGCACTCCGGGCAGCTGCAGCTCAACGCCTACGAGCCGCTCGAGGGGCTCAACATCATGGAGTCGCAGCACATCCTGTTCACGGGGTCCCAGGCGCTGCGCACCAAGTGCGTGGACGGCATCACCGTCAACGAGCGCGTGCTCGAGCACTACATGGAGACCACGGTGGGCATCGTCACCGCGCTGAACCCCGTCGTCGGCTACGAGAAGGCCACCGAGCTCGCGAACGAGGCCTACAAGAGCGGCAAGGGAATCCTCGAGATCATCCGCGAGAAGAAGATCCTGACGGAGGACCAGATCAAGGACCTCCTCGACCCGGCGAAGCTCACGAATCTCGACAAGTCGATCTACAGGAAATAACCCAACGAGGACAGTGTCATGAAAGCCTTCCTTCGATTGCTCGCGCCGGCCGTGCTCGCCGCGGCTGCGCTGCTTGCGGGCGGCCAGGCCGCAGCACAGGGCAAGCCGCTGCCGAACATCACGATCCTCGCGACCGGCGGCACCATCGCCGGCGCGGCGGCCACCGGGACCCAGTCCGGCTACAGTTCGGGCGCCGTGGGAATCGACACGATGATCGCCGCCGTCCCGGGCATCGAAAAGCTCGCGACGATCAAGGGCGAGCAGGTCTCGAGCGTCGGCTCGCAGGACATGTCCTTCGACATCCTGCTGAAGGTAGCGAAGCGCTGCAACGAGCTGCTCGCTTCGCCGAACGTGGACGGCATCGTCATCACGCACGGCACCGACACGCTCGAAGAGTCGGCATATTTCCTCAACCTCGTCGTGAAGAGCGACAAGCCGGTCGTGATGGTCGGCTCGATGCGGCCTTCGACCGCAGTGAGCGCGGACGGCCCGCTGAACCTCTACAACGCGGTCGGCGTCGCGCGCGACCCGAATGCCCGCGGCCGCGGCGTCCTCGTGCTCATGAACGACTGGATCCACGCCGCACACTCGCTGACGAAGACCAGCACGACCGCGGTGCAGACGTTCATGTCGCCGCTCCGCGGCCTCGTCGGTACGGCGGCCTACGGCAACAACGACTTCTACAACAACCCGCCCTGGACGCACACGACCGCGAGCGAGTTCGACGTTTCCGGCGTGACGGCGCTCCCGCGCGTCGACATCATCTACGCCTACGCCGACATGCCGGCGGACGCGATCGATGCCGCCGTCGCGAACGGGGCGAAGGGCATCGTCATCGCCGGCGTCGGCAACGGCAACATGAACAAGGCGTCGGTGGACGCGGCGGCCCGGGCGGTGCAGGCCGGCGTCACGGTGGTCCGCAGCTCGCGCGTCGCGACGGGCAGCGTCGGCCGCAACATCGAGCTCGACGACGACAAGCTCGGATTCATCGCCTCCGACGAGCTGAACCCGCAGAAATCGCGCATCCTGCTCTCGCTCGCGCTGCTGAAGCCGCACGACCCGGCCGCGCTGCAGAAGCTGTTCTACACGTACTGAGGCGCGATGCATCGGCGGCCTTGCGGTGGTCCGGGGCTGACCGGCGGCCTCGCCACCGCGGGGTCGCTGGTCCCGCTCGTGCTGTTCGCGCTCGCGGCTTGCCCGGCCGGGGCGGATGACGCCGCGGCCGGCGGCGCCGAGAGCGTCAACGCGGAGGAGAACCTCCCTGATGACGATACGCGCCGCATGCTGCACTGGAACGAGTACGAAGGGCGCTGGTTCACGGCGCGGCTCGGCGGCGGGTTTCTCTACGATACCGCGGGCTACTCCCAGGATTCCGACAGCGAGAGCCAGTTTGCCTTCGAGACGAAGGACTACGTCCGCGATTCGCGGCTCCTCCTGAAGGGGCGCCTGAAGTTCTCGCCCCGGCTCAAGTACACCATCGGTTACATGTACGACCCGGCGCCGGAGAAGAAGACGTGGTTCTGGCGCCAGACCGGCATCTACATCGACATGCCGGAATGGGGCGGCGACATCTTCGTCGGGAGGACCAAGGAAGGTATCTCGATGAACAAGATGATGGTCGGCTACAACGGCTGGACCAACGAGCGCGCGACGGCAAACGACTCGTTCCTCCCGATCCTGGCCGACGGCATCCAGGTGCGCGGCAGCGTGGCGGACCGCGGGATCGCCTGGAACATCGGCCTTTACGGCGACGAGTACACCGAGTCGGAATCCTTCAACAAGAACGACAACACGTTCGTGGCGCGCGGGGTCTGGCAGCCGTTCCGCGGGAAGTCGGAGGACATCCTTCACTTCGGCATCGGCTACCGCTACGGGACGGACGAGGACGGGCAGATGCAATACAAGTCGCGCCCGGAATCCTTCTCGGCCCCGTTCGTCCTCGACACCGGCAAGTTCGACGCGGACCACACACAGACCGTCGTTGCGGAGGCCTACTACGAGCGCGGATCGCTGTTCATGGGCGGCGAGTACTTCGTCAACAAGAACGCCGCTCCCGGGTCCGGCGATCCCTTCTTCCATGGCGGTGAAGTCGTCGTGACCTGGCTCACCGGCGGACAGCGCCGCCCCTACAACGCGAAGACGGGCGTCTTCGGGGGCATCGTGCCCCAGACGTCCATTTTCGAGGGCGGCCGCGGAACCTGGGAGTTCGTCGCGCGACTCTCCTACACCGACCTCGACGACGGAGCGATCCAGGGCGGCAAGTTCTGGCGCTTCACGCCCATGGTGAACTGGCACATGTCGCCGAACGTCCGGCTGGAGCTCGTGTACGGCTATGGAGAGCTGGATCGGTTCGGGGTCAAGGGTGGAAGCCAATTCTTCCAGACGCGCATCCAGCTCCAGCTTTGAGCGGCCCGTGCGGACGGCACTGACGGCGCTCGTCGCCGCTTCGGGCGCGGCGCTCCCGATCGCCGGTCGCGCCGAGGAGGCGCCCCAGGCGCAGCCCCCGGCGGAATCTCGCGGCGCGGCCCCGGCGGCCGAATCGCATTCGTTCTTCCCGCTGCTCGCGGAAGAGGCGCGCAAGCGCGGCTACGAGCTGCCCCTCCCCTACGGCGCATCGGTCGTCCTGACGGGCCTCAAGGACCGGCAAATCGAGGTGACTGACGTTCGCCTCGGCCTCGAGGGCAATCCGGGCACGTCGATCAGCGACTTCGTCCACCTCGGTTCGAGCAGCGACGTATTCAATGCCAACCTGAAGGCGGACGTCTTTGTCACGCCGTTCCTGAACCTCTACGTACTCGTCGGCTACGTCCACAACGAGTCTGACACGCGGGCAAATATCACGATCTCGACGCCCGGACCGGGCGGCGGCGAGGTCGTCTACGAGCGGCGCATCCAGACCGAGCTCGATGGCGTCATCGGCGGCCTCGGCATTGCGCTCGCGGCGGGCTACCAGAATTTCTTCCTGGTCGCCGACGCGAGCTACGTCCAGAGTGACCTCGGCTTCGACGACGACTTCACCGCGACGATCGCAACGGTGCGCGCGGGCTACCAGGGCAAGCTGGGCGGGTTGCCCCTGCAGCTGTGGCTCGGGGTGGGGAGCTGGGACACGGCTGCGACGGCCGTCGGCCACACCGACCTGCCCGACGGCAGCCGCTTCGTATTCGAGGCGGACCAGCGCCCGCACACCAAGTGGATGTACGACGTGGGCAGCAACATCGAGTTCTCGAAGCGTTTCCAGCTGGTCGCCGACGTGGGCTTCGACTTCGAGGGCGGCTACCTGCTCGTCCTCGGGCCGACGTGGCGATTCGACTGAGTGGAGGCTAGGGTCGGAATCGAACCGGCGTACACGGCTTTGCAGGCCGCTGCATGACCACTCTGCCACCTAGCCTTCGGGGGCATTAAACACGAAACCCCGGACGGCGGTCCCGGGGTTTCAGTGGAATCTGGAGCGGGAAACGAGGCTCGAACTCGCGACCTCAACCTTGGCAAGGTTGCGCTCTACCAACTGAGCTATTCCCGCGGGTGCCGCGAAACTGAACGCGACATTCTAGGAGACCGCCCCGGGGTGTCAAGTTCCCCGCCCCCGGAGCTCGGGTGCCGCCGCGACGAGGTAATGCACCATCGACCAGAGGGTCAGCACCGCGGCGACGATCGTCAGCACGAGCCCGATTGCGTAGGTGGGCAGGCCGAACAGGTCCTCCCGGAACAGCATCATCGAGAGCCCGACGATCTGCAGGATCGTCTTGAACTTGCCGACCCCCGAGACCTGCACCTTGTGGCGCGCGCCGAGCTCGGACATCCACTCGCGCAGCGCCGAGATCGCGATCTCGCGGCCGATGATGACGGCGGCCGTCAGCGTCACGAACCAGCGCGGGTCCTTGCTCACGATCAGGACGAGCGCGGTCGCGACGATCAGCTTGTCGGCGACCGGGTCGAGGAAGGCGCCGAGCGGCGAGACCTGCCGGAGCCTCCGCGCGAGGTACCCGTCCACGGAGTCGGTGATGCCCGCGATCGCGAACATGACGCCGCTCGCCATGTCGGACCAGTGGTACGGGAGGTAGAACAGCACGACGATCGCCGGGATCAGGGCGATCCGGATCGCGGTCAGGAGGTTCGGTATCGTCAACGGACCGCTCATCCGGCTCCCGGGTGCAGGTGCTCGTAGATCGTTCGCGCCATTCCCGGCCCGATGCCCGGCGCGCGCCCGAGGTCCTCGACGCCGGCACGCAGCACCCCTTGCAGCCCGCCGAAGTGGCGCAGCAGGGCGCGGCGCCGCGCCGGCCCGAGCCCGCCGATCGCCTCCAGCATCGAGGTCTGCCGCGACCGCGCGCGCCTGCGGCGATGGCCGCTGATCGCGAAGCGATGCGCCTCGTCGCGCACGCGCTGGATCAGGTGCAGGGCTTTCGAGTCCGGCGGCAGTATAGAGGCGGTGTCCCGGCCCGCCAAGAACAGGCGCTCCTGCCCTGCCCGGCGGTCCGCGCCCTTCGCGACGCCCGCGACGGCGGGAATGACGACCTCGAGTTCGGCGAGCACGGCCTTCGCCTGCTCGAGCTGGCCCTTGCCGCCGTCGATCAGCAGTACGTCCGGCAGCGGCGCGGCTTCCTGCACGCGGCGGCGGTACCGGCGGAGCAGCGCCTGGCGCAGCGCGCCGTAGTCGTCGCCGCGCTCGACTCCCTCGATGTTGTAGCGGCGGTATTCCGCCTTGATCGCGCCTTCGGGGCCGAACACGACGCAGGAGGCGTTGGTCGCCTCCCCCTGCGTATGGCTCACGTCGAAGCATTCGATCCGCCGGATCGGCCCGGCGAGGCCCAGGAAGGAACGAAGTTCCTCGAACTGTTCGTCGAGGCTCGCGCGCTCGGCCCGGCGCATGCTGAGCGCGTTGGCCGCGTTCTGCGCGGCCAGCGCGACCCAGCGCTGGGGATAGCCGCGGCTCGCCTTGCCGACGCGGACCCGCCGGCCCGCGCGCTCCGTCAGCGACGCCGCGATCGCATCCGCATCCTCGATGGCGTGGGAGAGGTAGATGCGCGGCGGCGCGTCCGACTCCAGGTAATGCTGGGCGACGAAGGCCGCGAGTACCTCCGGTGCCTCGCTGATCGGCGCTCGCGGATGGAAGGTCGTCGTGCCGAGCACCTGTCCCCCGCGGACGAACATGAGCGCGATCGCGAACGCGCCCTCCTTCTCCGCCACCGCGATCACGTCCGTGTCGGCGCCGGCACGCGCCCGCGTGACGACCTGGTGGGCCTGCACGTTCCGCAGCGCCGCCAGCTGGTCGCGGAGCGCCGCCGCGCGCTCGAAGTCGAGCGCCTCGGCAGCCCGGTCCATGTCCCGGGCGAGCCGCGCAGTGACGTCCTGGGCGCGCCCTTCGAGGACCATCACCACCGACTCGACGTCGCGCGCGTAGTCCTCCGGCGAGATGAGCGCGGTGCAGGGCGCGGAGCAGCGGCCGATCTGGTGCTCGAGGCAGGGCCGCGACCGGTTCGCGAAGAAGGTGTCCTTGCAGCTGCGCAGCCGGAAGAGCTTGTGCAGCTGGTTGAGCGTCTCGTGCACGGCGCTCGCGGACGGGTACGGCCCGAACAGCCGGCCCGGGAACTTGCGCGACCCGCGGTAGAACGAGAGCCGCGGGTACTCGTGGGCCGACAGGTGCACGTAGGGAAAGCTCTTGTCGTCGCGCAGCGTGACGTTGAAGCGCGGCCGGTGGCTCTTGATGAGGTTGTGCTCGAGGAGCAGCGCCTCGACCTCGGAATTGGTGACCGTCACCTCGATGTCGGCGACCTGGCGCGCGAGCGCCTGCACCTTGGGGTGGAGCTGGTCGGCGCGGAAATAGCTCGCGACGCGCGAGCGCAGGCTCCGCGCCTTGCCGACGTAGAGGACCTTCCCGTCGGCGCCGAGCATGCGGTACACGCCCGGCCGGTCGGGAAGCCGCTTGACGAAGGCGCGCGCGTCGAACTCGCTCACTGCCCCATGGTGTGGCGGCGCTCAGGTCCCGATCAAGTGGCGCGCGCGGGCGAAGATCCGCCGGAACATGGCCGCCGTCAGGCGGCCCGTGTTCGTGTTGAGCCGGCTGCAGTGGTAGGAGTCGATCAGCGTCCGGTCATCCGGCAGCCGATGCTCCGCCGCATGCGCGAAACGGCGCGCCGCCTGCGGCAGCCCGAGCGCCCGGAGGACCGCGGCGTGGGCGATCGCGCCCAGCGCGACGATCACGGCGCCCGGCGGCAGGAGCGCAAGCTCCCGCAGGAGGTATCGGTTGCAGCGCCGCACCTCGTCGGGCGCCGGCCGGTTCGCCGGCGGGAGGCACTTCACGGCGTTCGTGATGCGGCACCGCAGGAGCTTGAGCCCGTCGCCTCGCGCAACGGACACGGGCCGCGAGGCGAAGCCGAAGCCATGCAGGGTCGCGTACAGCAGGATGCCGGCGTGGTCGCCGGTGAACGGCCGGCCCGTGCGGTTGGCGCCGTGCAGGCCCGGGGCGAGCCCGACGACGAGGAGCTTCGGGCGCCGGTCGCCGAAAGGCGCCACCGGCAGGCAGTGGTAGCCCGGGTGCTCTGCGGCCATCCGGTCGCGATGACGCGCGAGCCGCGGGCAGAGCCGGCAGCGCGGCTCGAAGGCGGCGCCCGGGCGCCGGCTGCGCCGCGTCAACGCGCC
Source organism: Steroidobacteraceae bacterium (assembly GCA_035706525.1). GTDB lineage: Bacteria > Pseudomonadota > Gammaproteobacteria > Steroidobacterales > Steroidobacteraceae > SCUD01. The sequence goes on along the minus strand of DASSUY010000208.1, from coordinate 593 downwards.
TTGAACTGCGCTTCCTCCGTGGAGCCGCGCATGGCCGTGATGGAGGAGTTCCCGCCCGTCACGGTCTGGGTTACGTCGTCGAAGTAGCCGGCGCCGACCTCGCGCTGGTGCTTGGTCGCCGTGTAGCCGGCGGCCTCGGCCGCGAACTCCGCCTGCTGCAGCGCGACGTACGCGCTCATCTGCGAGTCCTTGTAGCCGCGCGCCAGCTCGAACATCGAGAAGTTGAGCGCGTGGAAGCCCGCGAGGGTGATGAACTGGAACTTGTAGCCCATGGCGCCGAGTTCGCGCTGGAACTTCGCGATCGTCGCGTCGTCGAGCTTCTTCTTCCAGTTGAACGAGGGCGAGCAGTTGTAGGCCAGCAGCTTGCCCGGGTACTCGCGGTGGATGCCCTCGGCGAACGCCTTCGCCTCGTGCAGGTCCGGCGTCGCCGTCTCGCACCAGACGAGGTCGGCGTACGGCGCGTAGGCGATGCCGCGCGCGATGGCCTGGGGGATGCCGGCCTTCACCGGGAAGAATCCCTCCGCCGTGCGCTCGCGCGAGGCGATGAAGGCGTGGTCGCGCGGGTCCACGTCGGAGGTCAGGAGCGTCGCCGA
>DASSUY010000207.1:0-4758 GCA_035706525.1 Steroidobacteraceae bacterium | reverse complement strand
GATCATGCGAAAGCGGCTGTCCTTGGCCTCCTTCAGGCAGGATTCGAGCGAGCCCATGTCGTTGTTGGCGTAGCGCAGGCGCTTGGCCTTCGACAGGCGGATGCCGTCGATGATGCTCGCATGGTTCAGCGCGTCGGAGATGATCGCGTCCTCCTCGCCGGTCAGCGTCTCGAAGAGGCCGCCGTTCGCGTCGAAGCAGGAGGAATACAGGATCGTGTCCTCGGTGCCGAGGAACCTCGACAGCCGCTGCTCGAGCTCGCGGTGCACCGTCTGCGTGCCGCAGATGAACCGCACCGACGCCATGCCGTAGCCGTAGCGGTCGAGCGCGGCATGCGCGGCCGCGGTGACCGCCGGGTGGTTCGCGAGCCCCAGGTAGTTGTTGGCGCAGAAGTTCAGGACCTCGCGCCCGTCCTCGAGGCGGATCACCGGGTCCTGCGGCGAAGCGATGACCCGCTCGCGCTTGAAGAGGCCGGCGTCGGCGAGCTTCGCAGTCTCGGACGAGAGCCGGTCGAGGAGGGCGGGGTCCATGCCAGCGGCATTATAATCGCCGGACGGAGGAAACATGGGTCGAGCGCAGGCTGCCGGGCGCCCGGGCGCGGCGTCCGGGGATCCGGCGGCTGCCGTCGTCGCCTCGCGGGAGGCGCGCCTGTTCATCGCGCTCGCCGGCCTCTTCGTCACCAACGCGATCATCGCCGAGTTCGTCGGCGTCAAGATCTTCGCGCTCGAGGACACGCTTGGCGTCGCGCCCTTCGACTGGCGGCTGTTCGGCCAGGCGGGGTCGCTCTCGTTCACCGCGGGCGTGATGCTCTGGCCGGTCGTGTTCATCATGACCGACGTCATCAACGAGCACTTCGGCGTGCGCGGCGTGCGCCTCATCTCCTGGCTCACGGTCGCGCTGATCGTCTACGCCTTCCTGTTCGCCTACCTGGCCATCGGCCTCGCGCCGGCAGGCTGGTGGGTGACGGTCGGGGCGGAACGCGGCGTGCCGGACATGCAGGCGGCGTTCGCGAACATCTTCGGCCAGGGACTCTGGACCATCGCGGGGTCCGTCACCGCCTTCCTCGTCGGGCAGCTGGTGGACGTGGCGCTCTTCCAGCGCATCCGCGCGCTCACCGGCGAGCGCTGGATCTGGCTGCGCGCGACGGGCTCCACCGCGGTCTCCCAGCTCGTCGACAGCTTCATCGTCCTCTACATCGCCTTCGTGATCGGCCCGCAGCACTGGCCGATCCCGCTGTTCCTCGCCGTCGGCACGGTAAACTACGCCTACAAGATGTCGATGGCGATCGCCCTCATCCCGCTCCTGTACCTCGGGCGGCGCATCATCCGCGCCTACCTGCGCGCGCCCGCGCGGAGCGGCCCGGGATGACGCGCCCGCGAACGCCCGAGATCGCGGCCGACATCGTGATCGAGCTCGAGGACCGCCCGGGACGGCCCATCGTCGTCATCCGGCGCGCCCACCCGCCGCTCGGGCATGCCCTGCCCGGCGGCTTCGTCGACATCGGCGAGACCGTCGAGCACGCGGCCGTGCGCGAGGCGCGCGAGGAGACCGGCCTCGACGTCACGCTGGCGGCGCTGCTCGGCGTCTATTCGGATCCCGCGCGCGACCCGCGCGGGCACACCGTCGCGATCGTGTACGTCGCCTCGGCCCGCGGCGAGCCGGCGGCGGGCGACGACGCGGCCGGCGTCCTCGTCACGGACCCGGCGAAGGTGCCGCCGCTGATCGGCGACCACGGGAAGATCGTGGCCGACTACCTCGAATGGCGGCGCTCCCGCGACCGCGCAGCCGGATAAGATCGCCGCATGGCCGAGGTCGCCGACACGCCGTTCCTGCACGCCGATCCGGCCGAGTTCGAATCGGCGCCCGGCCGCGCGATCAATGCCCGCTACCTCGCGGACGAGAAGAGCGTCGTCTCCGAGCTGCTCGCGCTCGCGCGGCTGCCCGACGCGGAGCGCGAGGCCGTCCGCCGCGACGCGATCGCGCTCGTCGAGGCGGCGCGCGGCCGCCGCGAAGGCAAGACCGGCATCGAGTCGTTCCTCCAGCAGTACGGCCTCGCCTCGCAGGAGGGCGTCGTGCTCATGTGCCTCGCGGAGGCGCTGCTCAGGATCCCCGACGCGGAAACGGCGGACCGGCTGATCGCCGACAAGATCGCGCTGGGGCAATGGTCGGAGTACCTGGGCGAAGCCGACTCGCTGTTCGTGAACGCGTCCACCTGGGGCCTCATGCTCACCGGCAAGATCATGCGCGGCTCGGAGGTGGAAGTCCGCGACCCGGCTTCGTTCCTGCGCCGGCTGGCGGCGCGGCTCGGCGAACCGGTCGTCCGCACGGCGTTCCGCCATGCCATGCGCATCATGGGGCGCCAGTTCGTGATGGGCCGCGACATCGGCGAGGCGCTCGAGCGGGCGGCGTCGGAGGAGGGGGCACGCTACCGCCACACCTACGACATGCTGGGCGAGTCGGCGCTCTCGGAGAGCGATGCGCTGCGCTACCTCGAGGCGTACCGCTCCGCGATCGAGGCCGTGGGGCGGTCCGTGCGCGCCGGCAGCGAGCCCGCGGGCTGGCCGAGCGTCTCGGTCAAGCTCTCGGCCCTGCACCCTCGCTACGAGTTCGGCCGGAGGCGCCAGGTCGTCGCCGAGCTCGGCCCGCGCCTCGAGTCGCTCGCCGTCGCGGCGAAGTCGGCCGGCATCGCGCTGACCGTGGACGCCGAGGAGGCCGAGCGCCTCGAGCTCTCGTTGATCCTGCTCGACGGCCTGCTCGATGCGCCGTCCCTGGCCGGCTGGGACGGGCTCGGGCTCGCCGTCCAGGCCTACTCCAAGCGCGCGCCGGACGTGCTTCGCTACCTGCAACGGCGCGCGGACGAGGCGAAGCGCGCCCTCAACGTGCGCCTCGTCAAGGGCGCGTACTGGGACAGCGAGATCAAGCGCGCGCAGGAGCGCGGGCTTCCCGGCTACCCCGTGTACACGCGCAAGGGCAACACCGACGTCGCCTACCTCGCCTGCGCGCGCATCCTCCTCGAGGGCACGCATCGCGTCTACCCGCAGTTCGCGACGCACAACGCGCACACGGCCGCCTCCGTCATCCACCTCGCGAGATCGCGGGGGCGCGCGTTCGAGTTCCAGCGGCTGCACGGCATGGGGGAGGAGCTCTATGCGGAGCTGACGGATCCCGCGGGGCGCAACCATCCTTGCCGCGTCTACGCGCCGGTCGGGTCCCACGAGGAATTGCTGCCCTACCTCGTCCGGCGCCTGCTCGAGAACGGCGCCAACACGTCGTTCGTCAACCGCATCGTCGACGAATCGCTGCCCGTCGAGGCCGTCGTCGGCGACCCGGTGGCGGACGTCGAGCAGGCGGCGAGCGGGCCGCACCCGCGCATCCCGCTCCCGCGCGGGCTCTACGGCGCCGAGCGTGCCAACTCGGCCGGCGTCAACCTGCCCGACGGCGAAGCGCGGCGGCAGCTCGCCGCGGGCTGCCGGCAGGCGCTCTCACGGCCGCTCGCCTCCGCGCCGATCGTGGGCGGGCGCGACCGGGACGGCGAACGCCGGCCCTGTCGCTCCCCGGCCGACCTCGGCCGGGTGATCGGCGAGGCCGCCGACGCGGATGCCGCCCTCGCGAAGGAGGCGATGGATCGCGCGGTGGCCGCGCAGCCCGCCTGGGACGGCCTGCCCGCGGCGGCGCGCGCCCGGATCCTGCGCGACGCGGCCGACCGGCTCGAGCGCGACACCGCGCGCTTCGTGGGCATCTGCGTGGCGGAGGCCGGCAAGTCGGTGCCGGACTCGATCGCGGAGGTGCGCGAGGCCGTCGATTTCCTCCGGTACTACGCCGCGCGGGCGGAAGCCGACTTCGGGAAGCCGGAACAGCTGCCGGGCCCGACCGGCGAGTCGAACCGGCTGGGGCTCCGCGGCCGCGGCGTCTTCGCCTGCATCAGCCCGTGGAATTTCCCGCTCGCGATCTTCACCGGGCAGGTGAGCGCCGCGCTCGCCGCCGGCAACTCGGTCATCGCGAAGCCGGCGGAGCAGACGCCGATCGTCGCCGCGGAGATGGTCCGGCTCCTGCACGCGAGCGGCGTGCCCGGCGACGTGCTGCACTTCGTGCCCGGCCGCGGCTCGCGCATCGGCCCGGCAATCACCGGCGACGCCCGCATCGCGGGCGTCGCGTTCACCGGCTCGACCGACACCGCGCGGCTCATCAACCGCTCGCTCGCCGCCAACGACGGCCCGCTGCCCGTGCTGATTGCGGAAACCGGCGGGCAGAATGCGATGCTGGTCGACAGCTCGGCGCTGCCGGAGCAGGTCGTCAACGACGCGGTGACCTCGGCCTTCAATGCCGCGGGCCAGCGCTGCTCGGCGCTGCGGGTGCTGTTCGTGCAGGAGGACATCGCGGAGCGCGTGCTCGCGCTGCTGGCGGGACTCATGGACACGCTGGCCGTCGGCAATCCCGCGCTGCTCTCGACCGACGTGGGGCCGGTCATCGACGAGGACGCGCTGGCGACGCTCGAGGCGCACGCGCGCGCCATCGTCGCCGGCAGCCCCTGGCACCAACGCGCGCGGCTGCCCGCCGGGCTGCCGCGCGGGCACTACTTCGCGCCGCTCGCGGTCGAGATCGAGGGGCTCTCGCGACTCGAGCGCGAGGTGTTCGGCCCCATCCTGCACGTCGTGCGCTTCAAGGCCGGCCGCCTCGACGAGGTCGTCGACGAGGTCAACGGGAGCGGCTACGGCCTGACGCTCGGCGTGCACACCCGCATCGACGGCGTCGCGCGCCGC
>DASSUY010000206.1:0-7483 GCA_035706525.1 Steroidobacteraceae bacterium | reverse complement strand
CTCGGCGCGATCGGGCGCGGCGAAGGGCTCGCGGGCCACGCGGCCGTGCTGCTGGTGGACGCGCCGGTTGGCTGAGCCCGGCGACGACTGGCGGCGGCTCGCGCTCGACCCGCCGCGCGCCTGGGGCAGCACGCCCGTGTCCGGGGCGCTGCGCGTCGAGGCCGCGGACTTCCGCGTCGACGAGAACCTCGGCTTCCGGGCCGACGGCGGCGAGGCGCACCGCCTGCTGCTCGTCGAGAAATCGAACGCGAACACGCTCTTCGTCGCCCGGGCGCTGGCGGCGCGCGCCGGCAAGCCGCCGTCGGAGGTCGGGTTCGCGGGCCAGAAGGACCGCCGCGCGATCGCGCGCCAGTGGTTCTCGGTGCCGGCCGGGCGCGAGGTCGCTTCTTTCGTCGGGTACGCGGGGGAAGGCTTCCGTGTGCTCGAGGAGCATCCGCATTCGCGGAAGCTGCGGCGCGGGGCGCTCGCCGGCAACCGGTTCCGGATCCGGGTGCGGGGACTGCGCGGCGACGCGGCGGCGATCGACGCCCGCATCGCCCACCTCGTTTCCGCCGGCGTGCCGAACTACTTCGGCCCGCAGCGCTTCGGGCGCGACGGCGCGAACATCGAGCGCATCCGCCGATGGCTCGCGAGCGGGCGCCTGCCGCGCGGGCGCGAGCAGCGCGCCTTCCTGCTCTCGGCGGCGCGCTCGCTCGCCTTCAACGCGGTCCTCGGCGCACGCGTCGCCGCATCGTCCTGGAACCGGCTGCTGCCCGGCGAAGTCGTGAACCTCGCGGGAAGCGCCTCGGTGTTCGCGGCGGAGGCGCCGGACGAGGGATTGCAGCGGCGGCTGCGCGAAGGCGACGTCTCGCCGACCGGGCCGCTCTGCGGCGCGGGCGGCCTGCTTCCGGGCGGCGAAGCCGGCCGCGTCGAGGGCGAAGCGCTCGAGGCGGTCGCGCCGCTTCCGGCCCTGCTCGCCGTCGTCGGACTGCGGGCGGAACGCCGCGCGCTCATCCTCCGGCCCGCGAACTGCCGGCATGCCCTGAGCGGCGACACGCTCGAGATCGAGTTCGACCTGCCGCGCGGCTCGTTCGCGACGACGGTGCTGCGCGAGCTGCTCGACGCGCGGGTGCCGGAAGCCGGCGACTGAGCTCAGCGGCCGAGCAGCACGTACAGGGCACCCGTGCCGCCGTCGTTGCGGCGCGCCGAGCAGAAGGCGGCGACGGCCTCGTGCCGCCGCAGCCAGCGGTTCACCGCCGCCTTCAGCACCGGCCCACGATGGCCCGAGCGCAGGCCCTTGCCGTGGATGACGCGCAGGCACCGGCGGCCGTGCAGCGCCGCATCGGCCAGGAACGCCGCGAGCGCCGCGCGCGCCTCGTCCTGCGTCATCCCGTGCAGGTCGATCTCGTCGCGCACGGCGTATTCGCCCCGGCGCAGCCGCCGGAGCACGGACTCGGGCACGCCCTCGCGGCGGAAGCTCAGCTCGTCGCCGGTTTCGACGTCGAGGTCCGAGGCGTCGAGGCGCAGGGAATCGGCGAGCACGGCGGCCTCGTCGGCGCGCCGCGTGGCCGCGCGGGGCCGGCGCCGCGCGCGCTCCGGCGCGCGCTTCGGCGAGCCGAGGGGGCGCACGTCGCGCATGGCCCGTCGGAAGAGCTCGCGGTCTTCGTCCTTGATGGCGGATCCTCCGGCTACGCGCCGGGACGGCGAGGCTTGCAGTATAGTGCGGCCCGGCCGCGCGCCGCGTGGCCGGCCAGGGACAGCACCGCTTGAAGATCCTGCTCGCCAATGACGACGGCTACCGCGCCGAGGGGCTGCGATTCCTCAAGGATGCGCTCACCGGCCTCGCGCCGCTCACGGTCGTCGCCCCGGACCGCAATTTCAGCGGCGCGAGCCACTCGCTGACCCTCGAGGTGCCGCTGCGCGTGCAGCGGGCCGACGAGGACACCTGGTACGTGATCAACGGCACGCCGACCGACTGCGTCCACCTCGCGATCACGGGCCTCTTCGACTTCGAATTCGACATGGTGGTCTCGGGGATCAACGACGGCGCGAACCTCGGGGACGACGTGCTCTATTCCGGAACGGTCGCGGCCGCCATCGAGGGCCGCTTCCTCGGCCTGCCGACGGTCGCGGTCTCGCTGGTCGGCGAGGCGGGGGGAACCGGCCCGCATTTCGCGACCGCCGGGCGCGTCGCCCGGGAGCTGGTCGAGCGGCTGCTCGCGAAGCCGCTGCACCGCTCGATGATCCTGAACGTCAACGTGCCGGACCTGCCGTACGAGGCGCTGCAGGGCTTCGAGGTCACGCGGCTCGGGCACCGGCACCGGGCCAAGCCGGCGGTGCGCGGCAAGGACCCGCGCGGGCGCGAGATTTTCTGGGTCGGGGCCGCCGGCGCCGGCCAGGACGCCGGCCCGGGCACGGATTTCCACGCCGTGGCCAACGGGCGCGTCTCGATCACGCCGCTGCAGGTGGACCTGACCCGCCACGGCGCGCTGGAATCGCTGCGCGAGTGGCTCGCGGAGCCCGTGGCATGAGCGCGGAGCGCGGCATCGGCATGACGAGCGCGCGCACGCGCGAACGCCTGGTGCAGCGGCTCGTCGAGCAGGGCATCCGGGACGCGCGGGTCCTCGACCGCATCCGGAACGTGCCCCGGCACCTGTTCGTCGACGAGGCGCTCGCGAGCCGCGCTTACGAGGACACGGCGCTGCCCATCGGCCACGGCCAGACGATCTCCCAGCCGTACGTCGTCGCGCGCATGACGGAGGCCATGCTGCTGGCGGGCCGGCCGGAGAAAGTCCTCGAGATCGGGACCGGCTGCGGGTACCAGACGGCCGTGATGTCGCCGCTGGTCGGGCGCATCTACAGCATCGAGCGCATCGAGCCGCTCTACGAGCGGGCCCGCGAGCGGCTGCGCGACCTCGGCATCCGGAATGTCCGGTTCAAGCACGGCGACGGATTCGAGGGCTGGCCCTCGCAGGCGCCCTTCGACGCCATCCTGATGGCGGCCGCGCCCCACGCGCTGCCGCCGAAGCTGCTGGACCAGCTCGGCGAGGGCGGCCGCCTGGTCGCGCCGGTCGGCCCGGAGGGCAAGCAGGAGCTGGTGCGGGTGACGCGGCACAAGGACCAGTTCCATCGCGAGCGGCTCGGGTTCGTGAGCTTCGTGCCGCTGCTCGGGGGCGTGACCTGAAGCGATGGCTCGCCGCCGGCCTCGCCATCGCGGTCGCTGCCTGCGCGGGGCCTGACCGCCGGACCGATGCGCCGGAGGTGCACGTCGTGCGCGCGGGCGACACGCTCTACGCGATCGGCCGGCGCTACGGCATCGACTGGCGGGATATCGCGCGCTGGAACGGCATCGACCGGCGCGCCGTGATCCACCCCGGCGACCGGTTGCGCCTGAGGCCGCCGGCTGGAGGGGCCGCGGCGCGCGCGCCTCGCGACGCGGCGCCGGCCCAGGCGAGCCCTCGCGCCTCTCCCGACGATCCCGCGCACCGGCCGCCCGAGTGGCGCTGGCCGGTGGAAGGCGGGACCGTCGTCGGGCCGGTCCGCCAGCCGTCCGGCGGGGTCGGGCTTCGCATCGACGGGACGGCCAACCAGCCCGTCCTCGCAGCGGCGGACGGCACCGTCGCGTACACGGGCAGCGGCCTGCTCGGCTACGGACAGCTCGTGATCGTCAACCACGCGCGCGGCTGGCTGACCGCCTACGGCCACAACGCCGCGGTCCACGTGAAGGAGGGCGAGTCGGTGAGGGCCGGGCAGCCCATCGCCGCCATGGGCCTCGGTGCGGGCCAGCAGCCGATGCTCTACTTCGAGATCCGGCTCGACGGTGTCCCGCTCGATCCGCTGACGCAGCTGCCGAAGCGTTGAGCGACCGTCAGAACATCAGCGCGATGGCGACCTCGCGGAACTCGCCGAGGAGCAGGTTGTAGGTCCGGCACGCCGCGCGGTTGTCCATCACTTCGAGGCCGATGCCGCGTGAGGCGAAGGCCGCGTACAGCGCAGGCGAGGGCAGGCGCTGGCGGTCGCCGGTGCCGAGCAGCACGACTTCGGGCTTGAGCTCGAGCAGGGCGTCGAAGTCCCCGATCGAGAGCAATTCGACGGCGGGCGGCCGCCAGTCCGCCAGCACGGCCTCGCGGGTGACGATCACGCTGCCCTCGACCGCGCGGCTGCGCAGCCGCACGCCCGCCGCGCCGCATTCGACGATCGCGTTCGCGTCGCCCGCATTGTCGCGCGAGAACTCCATGGCTTCCGCCAATATAGCCAATCGCGGCGGCGAGGACCGTTATCATGGCCGCGTGCGACCCCGCGACCTGCCCCGCGCCCAGCCGCCGACGCTGCGCTGCCGCCCGCCCGGCGACGCCAGCGCGCTTCCCGCCCACCTGCACCCCGTGCTGCGCCGCGTGTACGCCGCGCGCGGGCTGTGCAATCCCGAGGAGCTGCCGCTCGAGCTGCGCGCGCTCCTGCCGGTGTCGTCGCTCGACGGCATCGGTCCCGCCACCGAGCTGCTCGTCACCCACATCGAGCGCGGCTCGCGCATCGTGGTGGTCGGCGACTTCGACGCGGACGGCGCGACGAGCACGGCGCTGGTGCTGCGCCAGCTCGCGCGGCTCGGCCATGCGAACGCGGGGATGCGCGTGCCGGACCGCCTGCGGCACGGCTACGGCCTGACGCCCGCGCTCGTCGCCGAGATGACGCCGGGGGAGGCGGACCTCCTCGTCACCGTGGACAACGGCGTGTCCGCTTTCGCCGGCATCGAAGCGGCGAAGGCGCTCGGCATCGAGGTGCTGGTGACCGACCACCACCTGCCCGCCGCGACGCTGCCCGACTGCGCGGCGCACGTGAACCCGAACCTGCCCGGCGCGGGCTTCGGCAGCCGCGCGCTCGCCGGCGTCGGCGTCGCCTTCTACCTGATGGCATCGGTCACGCGCGCGCTCGAGGAGCGGCGCGGCGTGAAGCTGCCGCCGGTCGCGGACCTGCTCGACCTCGTGGCGCTCGGGGCCGTCGCGGACCTCGTGCCGCTCGACCGCAACAACCGCATCCTGGTGCAGGAGGGGCTGCGCCGCATCCGCGCGCGCGCGGCGACGGCCGGCTTCCTCGCGCTCTCGCGCGTCGCCGGCTGCCGCCTCGACGAGTTCTCCGCGCGGCAGCTCGGCCACCAGATCGCGCCGCGGCTGAACGCCGCGGGCCGGATCGACGACATGGCGGTGGGGATCCGCTGCCTCCTCACCGACGATCCCGCGGAAGCCCTCGGGCTCGCGGGCGAGCTCGACCGCCTGAACCGCGAGCGCCGCGAGCTCGAAAGCCGCATGCGCGAGCAGGCGGCGACGGCCGTGCGGAACCTCCGGATCGCCGAGGGCGCGTTGCCGCCCGGGCTCACGCTGTTCGACGCGGGCTGGCATCCCGGCGTCGTCGGGCTGGTCGCCTCGCGCATGAAGGACCGCCTGCACCGGCCGGTGGTCGCGTTCGCGCCGGCTTCCGAGGACGAGCTGCGCGGGTCCGCGCGCTCGATCGCCGGCCTGCACGTCCGCGACGCGCTCGAGGCCGTCGCCACGCGCCACCCGGGCCTCATCGAGCGCTACGGCGGCCACGCCATGGCCGCGGGCCTCACGCTCCGCCGCGCATCGCTCGCGCGCTTCGCCGACGCGTTCGCCGAGGAAACCGGCCGCCGCCTGTCGCCGGCGCAGATGCAGAACGTGATCGAGACCGACGGCGAGCTCGCGCCGCCGGAGATCACGCTCGAGACCGCGCAGGCCATCGAATCGGGCGGGCCCTGGGGCCAGGCGTTTCCGGAACCCGTCTTCGAGGGCGGCTTCGACGTCGCCGACTGGCGCGTCGTGGGCGACCGCCACCTGAAGCTGTGGCTGCGGCCCGAGACCGCGGCGCAGCCGGTCGAGGCGATCTCCTTCGGCTACTTCGACGAGGACGGCGCGCGCAGGCCCCCGGCGGGCGCGCGTGCGCGGCTCGCCTACCGCCTGCAGTCGACGAGCTTCGGCGGCGTCACGCGCGCGGAGCTGCTCGCGGAGCACGTGGAATGGCCCGCATGAGCCTCTGTTAAGATGCCGCCCCCATGGAATCCGCTCCCACCCGCCGGCTGATCGAGGACCTCACGCAGCGCCTGTCCGCGCTGAGGGGGTACCTTTGAGTACGACACCAAGCGCGAGCGGCTCGAGGAGCTGAACCACGAGCTCGGCGATCCGGCGATCTGGAGCACGCCGGACAAGGCCCAATCCCTCGGCCGGGAGCGCGCCCGGCTCGAAGCCACGGTCACGGAACTCGACTCGCTGGCGACCGGCCTCGCGGACGCCGCCGAGCTCCTCGCACTTGTCGAGGCCGAGGACGACGAGGCGGGCTTCGCGGAGATCGTGAAGGACACGGCCCGGCTCGAGGCGCGCGTGCGCAAGCTCGAGTTGTCGCGGATGTTTCCCGGCGAAATGGACCCGCGCGGCGCGTTCCTCGACATCCAGGCGGGCGCGGGCGGCACGGAAGCACAGGACTGGGCGGCGATGCTGCTGCGCATGTACCTGCGATGGGCGGACTCGCGCGGGTTCCGGACGGAAGTCATCGACCAGAGCCCGGGCGAGGTCGCCGGCATCAAGAGCGCGTCGATCGAGGTCGACGGCGACTACGCCTACGGGTGGCTGCGCACCGAGACCGGCGTGCACCGCCTTGTGCGCAAGTCGCCGTTCGACTCCGGCAACCGACGGCACACCTCGTTCGCCTCGGTGTTCGTCTCGCCCGTCGTGGACGACGAGATCAACATCGAGGTGAATCCCGCGGACATCGAGATGGACACCTACCGCGCGAGCGGCGCCGGCGGCCAGCACGTGAACAAGACCGACTCGGCCGTGCGGCTGCGCCACCTGCCGACCGGCATCGTGGTCGCCTGCCAGAGCGAGCGCAGCCAGCACAAGAACCGCTCGACCGCGATGAAGATGCTGAAGGCGAAGCTCTACGAGCTCGAGGTCAACAAGCGCAACGCCGCGGCCCGCGTCCTGGAGGACCAGAAGACCGACGTGGGCTGGGGCCACCAGATCCGCTCGTACGTGCTCGACCAGTCGCGCATCAAGGACCTGCGGACGGGATACGAGACAGGCAATCCCGGCGCCGTGCTCGACGGGGCCCTCGACCCCTTCATGGAAGCCAGCCTGAAGCAGGGCCTGTAAGCTCCGCCCATGGACCGCAGGAACCCGCCGCCGCCGCCCGCCGACGAAAACGCGCTCATGGCCGAGCGGCGGGCGAAGCTCGCGCGCCTGCGCGAGGCCGGCAACGCCTTCCCGAACGACTTCCGGCGTGACGCGCTCGCCGCCGACCTGCACGCCGCCTACGAGGGCAGGAGCGACGAATCGCTTGCCGCCAACCCGGTGCGCGTGCGCGTCGCGGGCCGGATGATGTTCAAGCGGCTCATGGGCAAGGCCTCGTTCGCGAAGCTCCAGGACGGCAGCGGCCAGATCCAGGCCTACCTGCAGGCCGAGACGCTCGGCCCGGCCTACGAGGCGTTCAAGAGCTGGGA
>DASSUY010000205.1:0-10317 GCA_035706525.1 Steroidobacteraceae bacterium | reverse complement strand
TAGTTGACGATGTCGAGGCGGGTGACGTCCTGCAGCGACAGCAGGTACGCGGCGTGCGACTGCTTCTCGCTGAAGATGGCGACCAGCACGTTCGCGACCGTGACTTCCTTCTTGCCGCTCGACTGCACGTTGAACACCGCGCGCTGCAGCACGCGCTGGAAGCCGAGCGTCGGCTGGACCTCGCGGTCGTCGTCCGCGGCGAGCGCCGGCGTCGTCTCGTCGATGAACTTCTGGAGCTCGGCAGCGAGTCGCGCGAGGTCGGCGCCGCAGGCCTTCAGGATCTCGCGCACGCGCGGCGTGTCGAGGATCGACAGCAGCAGGTGCTCCACGGTCATGTACTCGTGGCGCGCGTCGCGGGCCTTCTGGTAGGCCTCGTTCAGGCAGTATTCGAGCTCACTGGAGAGCAATCAGGTCTCCTCCATCGTGCACAGCAGCGGATGCTGGTGCTGCCGCGCGTAAGTCATCACCTGCGCCACCTTCGTCTCCGCAATCTCGAAGGTGTACACGCCGCAGACGCCCTTGCCCTTCGTATGCACCTCCAGCATGACCCGGGTGGCGCGGGTGCGGTCGAGGCCGAAGATCCGCTCCAGGACGTCCACCACGAACTCCATCGGCGTGTAGTCGTCGTTCAGCAGGACCACCTGGTACAGCGGGGGCTTGCGCAGCTTCGGCTGCGCCTCCTCGACCACCAGGTCGAGCCCGCCCTGCCCGATGTCCCGCTCTTTCTCCTTGGCCACCGTTCCCCGAACTCCTTCGCCTTCGGCTCATTTATAGGGGTCGACCGCCGGGCGCACAAGTGACGGGTCCGGCATTCGCCGAGAAGCGGCACCAAAGCGTGGCGCAGTTTGAGAAGTGTCGCACAAGTGCCCGCCATTCCTCCGGTTTCCGGGCCCGAATTGCCTTGTAGCCCCGCGTCGGCTGCCCGTATCATGTCCCGGTTCCCCGGCCGCGGACCTGGTGATGCAGCTTGTCGATCGAATCGTCGCGCCCTTGCGCCGCCCCGCGACCGGCGGCGGCAGCCTCGCGGCTGCGGCACCCTCGATCGTCAGCGTCCTCCTCGCCGTCGTCATCGCCGCGCAGCTCGCCTCGCTCGTGTGGCGGACCCTCGGTACGTCGGACGACGGCGAGGCCGCCGGGGTTCCCGCGGCGGGCGAGGCCGCGCCGGCCTACGACCTGCAGGCGATCGTGAACGCGCACCTGTTCGGCATGGCCGCCGCGAGCGGCGACCCGAACGACGCTCCGGCGACCACCGCGAACCTCCTCCTGTCAGGCACGCTGGCGGGCCCGGAACCCGAGCGCGGCTGGGCGATCATCGGCGCGAACGGCCAGCCCGCGCGCGTCTACGCCACGGGCACGTCGCTGCCCGGCGGCGCGAAGCTCTTCGCCGTCTACCCCGACCGCGTGATCCTCGACCGCAACGGCTCGCGCGAGTCGCTGCTGCTGCCGCGCATCACCGTCGCGGGCGGCGCCATGCCCCGCATGGCGGGCGCGGCACCGGCGATGCCCCAGGGCGGGCTGGCCGACAACGTGCGTCGCCTGCTCGTCCAGAACCCGCAGGCGGCCGGCGACCTGCTGCGGCCGCAGCCGGTGTTCGCTGGCAGCTCGCTGCGCGGCTATCGCGTCTATCCGGGCCGCAACCGCGCGCAGTTCTCGAGCCTCGGCCTGCAGCCGGGCGACCTCGTCATGGCCGTCAACGGCGCGGCGCTCGACGACCCGAACCGCGGCCTGGAAATCCTCCGCAGCGTGGGCCAGGGCGGCGCGGTCAACCTCACGATCGAGCGCGGCGGCCAGCAACAGCAGGTCACGATCGACCCGTCAGCCGCCATGCAGCAGGCGGCCTCGCCCGCGGCGGTCCCGCAGGAGCCCGCCTACGAAGACGAAGAAGAATCCGTCGATGAAGAGCCGGTGGAGGAAGAGCCGACCGAGTAGGTCCGGCCCCAGAGGAATCACTCCATGACCCGATTCAGCCGCTTCGCCGCCCTGCTCGTCCTCGCGCTGCCGCTCGCGGCCGCCGCGCAGCAGGGCGCGCAGATCACGCCGAACTACAAGGACGCCGACCTCGGCCAGGTGATCGAGGCGGTGAGCCAGGTCACCGGCAAGACGTTCATCGTCGACCCGCGCGTGCGCGCGAACGTCACGATGCTCTCGACCACGCCGATGAGCCCGGACGCGTTCTACGAGGCCTTCCTGTCGATCCTGCAGGTCTACGACTACATGGCCGTGCCGTCCGGCAACGTCATCAAGATCCTGCCGGTCACGAATGCGAGGCAGGTGCCGGCGAACGACCTGCCGGACCGCGTGAGCTCGACGTCCGACGAGATCGTCACGCAGGTCATGCAGGTCCGGAACGTCTCCGCCGGCCAGCTGGTGCCGATCCTGCGGCCGATGATGCCGCAGTCGGCCCACCTCGCCGCCTACCCGTCCGCGAACATGCTGATCCTGTCCGACCGCGCCTCGAACGTGAACCGCATCATGCGCATCATCCAGCGCATCGACCGGAGCGGCGACGGCGACATCGAGGTGATCCGGCTCGAGCACGCCTCCGCGAACGAGATCGTCCGCGTCGTCAACTCGCTCGCCGCCGCGCAGGGCGCGGACGCCGCGGGCGCCGCGCGCGTCGTCGCCGACGAGCGCACGAACTCCATCCTGGTCAGCGGCGAGCAGTCGCAGCGGCTGCGCTTCCGCACGCTCGTCGCCCACCTCGACACGCCGCTCGAGGCCGGCGGCGACACGCAGGTCCGCTACCTGCGCTACGCGGACGCCGAGAAGCTCGCGGCCAAGCTCAAGGAGCAGACCGGCGCCGCCGTTGCGGCCGCCGGCGGGGCCGCCGCCGCGCAGGCGGCCGCCTCGCCCGCCAGCGTCGACAAGTCGGTGACGATCTGGGCCGAGCCCGAGACGAACGCCCTCGTCGTCACTGCGCCGCCGAAGACGATGCGCTCCCTCATGCAGGTGGTGGACCAGCTCGACGTCCGGCGCGCGCAGGTCATCATCGAGGCGATGCTGGTCGAGGTCTCGAACGACGCCTCGCGCGACCTCGGCGTCAACTGGCTGATCGACGGCTCCGGCGACAACCTCCTCGTCGGCCTGTTCAACCAGCCGATCGCCGGCACCAGCATCGCGGACATCGCCCGCGGCGTGCAGGACCCGACCACCGCGAACCCGCCGGGGGGGCTCACGATCGGCGGCGGGCGGAACCAGGAGAGCGGCACGAACTTCGCGGCCATCCTGCGCGCGCTCGCGAGCAACGGCGACACGAACGTCGTGTCCATGCCCTCGGTGATCACGCTCGACAACGAGGAGGCGCAGATCAAGGTGGCGCAGGAGGTGCCGTTCCTGACCGGCCAGTTCACGAACACCGGCGCCGCCGGCGGCTCCGTGAACCCGTTCCAGACGATCGAGCGCAAGGAAGTCGGCAATATCCTGAAGATCACGCCGCAGATCACGGACGAGGACACGATCCTGCTGAAGATCGAGCAGGAGGCCTCCGGCATCGCGGCGGCGGCCGCGCAGGTCTCGAGCACCGATCTCGTCACCAACAAGCGCACGATCTCGACGCGCGTGCTGGTCGACGACGGCGGCATGATCGTGCTCGGCGGCCTGATCGAGGACCGCCTGACCGAGAGCGAGAGCCGCGTACCGCTGCTCGGAAAGATCCCGGTGGTCGGCGCGCTGTTCCGCGTCCGCAACACGCAGAAGACCAAGACCAACCTCATGGTCTTCATCCGCCCGCGCGTGCTGCGCACGGCCGAGCAGGCGGCGGACGAGACGACCTCGAAGTACAACTACCTGCGGGACCTCCAGCTCGGCCGCAACGACGGCAAGGTGCGGATGATCCCCGGCGCCAGGCAGCCGACGCTGCCGCCGCTCGTCGGGCCGCAGCAGCCGACCCAGCTTCCGCCGCCGCCCGCTTCGCTCGAGTCGTTCTCGCCGGTCACCCCGAGGCCGTCCGGCCCGCCGGCCACGGCGCCGGAACCCGCGCCGGAGCCCGAGCCCGAGTCGCCCGAGCAGGAAACGCCGCCGCAGTGACGAGCCTCGGCCGATGATCGCGGGGACCCCGAAGCCGATCGCGCCCGTCGGGCGGCTGCCGTTCGCATTCGCGAAGCGCCACGGCGTCCTCGTCCGCGGCGTCGCGGACGGCAAGGCCCAGGTCGTCTACCGGGAGGGCGCCCAGCCTTCCGCCGTCGCGGAGCTCCGCCGCTTCCTCGGCATCCCGCTCGTGATCGAGCGCGTCGGCGAGGCGGCCTTCGACGAGCTGCTGCGAAAGGCCTACGAGGGCGGCAGCGGCGAGGCGGGCCAGATCGTCGAGGGCATGGAGGGCGACACCGACCTCGCGGGGCTCGCGGAGGGCCTGCCCGAGCCCTCCGACCTCATGGAGAGCGAGGACGACGCCCCCGTCATCCGCCTCATCAACGCGGTGCTGACGCAGGCGATCAAGGAGAACGCCTCCGACATCCACATCGAGCCGTACGAGAACCGGCTCGTCATCCGCTTCCGCGTGGACGGCGTGCTGCGCGAGGTGCTGCAGACCAAGCGCGCGGTCGCGCCGCTCCTGATCTCGCGCGTCAAGGTCATGTCGAAACTCGACATCGCCGAGAAGCGCCTGCCCCAGGACGGCCGCATCAGCCTTCGAATCGCCGGCCGCGCCGTGGACGTGCGCGTCTCGACGCTGCCGTCGGGGCACGGCGAGCGCGTCGTGCTGCGCCTGCTCGACAAGCAGGCCGGCCGCCTCGACCTCTCCTCGCTCGGCATGGAGCCGCGCGTGCAGGGGATGATCGACGACCTGATCCACAAGCCGCACGGCATCATCCTCGTGACCGGCCCCACCGGCTCCGGCAAGACGACGACGCTGTACGCCGCGCTCGAGCGCATCAACGACCGCACCCGCAACATCATGACGGTCGAGGACCCGATCGAGTACTACATCGACGGCATCGGCCAGACCCAGGTCAACACCAAGGTCGAGATGACCTTCGCGCGCGGGCTGCGCGCGATCCTGCGCCAGGACCCGGACGTCGTCATGGTCGGCGAGATCCGCGACACCGAGACCGCGCAGATCGCGGTGCAGGCGTCCCTCACCGGTCACCTCGTGCTGTCGACGCTGCACACGAACACCGCCGTCGGCGCCGTGACGCGCCTGCGCGACATGGGGGTCGAGCCTTTCCTGCTCGCCTCGACGCTGCTCGGCGTCGTGGCGCAGCGCCTCGTTCGCGTTCTGAATCCCGACACGCGCATCGGCTACCCGGCCGGAGATTACGAGAGCAAGCTCCTCGGCGTGCCGGTCGGAACGACGCTGTACCGGCCCGGCGCCGACGCGGGCAGCGGCTACCGCGGCCGCACGGGCATCTACGAGCTCGCGATCATCAACGACCGCATGCGGGTCATGATCCACGACGGCGCGGGCGAGCACGAGCTCGAGCGCGCCGCACGCGAGGTCACGCCCGGCATCCGTGACGACGGCCGCGCCAAGGTGCTGGCCGGCGCGACCTCCCTCGAGGAGCTGTTCCGCGTCGCCCGCGAGGAGTGATGGCCGCATTCGAGTACACCGCGCTCGACGCCTCCGGCCGCGAACGGCACGGGGTCCTCGAGGGCGACAGCGCCCGCCAGATCCGCCAGCTGCTCCGCGACCAGTCGCTCCTGCCCGTCACGGTCTCGGAAGTCAGCGACGCCCCGCCGCCGCGGAGGTTCTCCTTCTCGATCGGGAACCGGATCGGCGCCTCGGACCTCGCGCTGCTGACGCGCCAGCTCTCGACCCTCGCGCGCTCGGGCATCCCCCTCGAGGAGGCGCTCCTCGCCGTGTCCCAGCAGAGCGAAAAGGCGCGCGTGCGCAGCGTCATCGCGGGCGTCCGCGCGCGCGTGATGGAGGGCCGCACCCTGGCCGAGGGGCTCGCGGCGTTTCCGACCGTCTTTCCCGAGATCTACCGCGCGACCATCTCGGCCGGCGAGCAGTCGGGCCACCTCGACGCGGTGCTCGAGCGCATGGCGGACTACACCGAGAACCGGCAGGTGCTCCAGCAGAAGATCAGGAACGCCATGATCTATCCGGTGCTGCTGACCGTCGTCTGCCTCGGCATCGTCGGCCTCCTGCTCGGGTACGTCGTGCCGGAGGTCGTCCGGGTGTTCGAGGCCGGCGAGCAGACCCTGCCGATCCTCACCCGCATCCTGATCGCCGCCTCGGACTTCCTGCGCAACTGGTGGTGGCTGCTCGCGCTCGTCGTCGCGGGCGCCGTCTGGGGCTTCCGCCGCTGGCTCAGGAACCCTGCCGCCCGCCACGCCTGGGATGCCCTCAAGCTGCGGATGCCGCTGGTCGGGCGCATCACCCGCGGCAACAACGCCGCGCGCTTCGCCCGGACGCTCTCGATCCTCGCCGCGAGCGCCGTGCCCGTGCTGGAGGCGCTCAGGATCTCCGCGGAGGTCGTCACGAATGCGCCGATGCGCCGCGCGGTCGAGGACGCCGCCGTGCGCGTGCGCGAGGGCGCGCCGATCGCCCGCTCCATCGGCGCGAGCAAGCTGTTCCCCCCCATGCTCGTCCACCTCGTCGCGAGCGGCGAGACGAGCGGCGAGCTCGAGGCCATGCTCGAACGCGCGGCGGACAACCAGGAGCGCGAGCTCGACGGGGTGGTGAACACGGCCGTCGGGATCCTCGGGCCGGTCATGATCCTGCTCATGGGCGGGTTCGTTTTCGTGATCGTCGTCGCGCTCCTGCTGCCCATCTTCCAGCTCAACCAGGCGGTGCGCTGACACCCCTTGCGGCGGAACCCGACTCGCCCTATAAATCGCCCCGCAGTGACCCTGGATCGGTCGCATGAGCGAGAAGGCCAAGGAAGAATTCGAGGACGAGGAGCCGGACGAACTCGAGGAAGCCGCCGAGGACCTCGACGTCGACCAATTGATGCGGGATTTCGACACCCGCAAGCGCCGCGGCGCGCGGGCGGCCGCAGCCGAACCCGCCTGGCGCAAGCTCGAGCGGATGCGGGAGGAGAAGCGCACCGCCGGTCTCCTGTCGGATTTCGACGACTACGACATCGACGACGAGGACGGCCCCGGTCGCAAGCGCAGGCGCCGCTAGCGGAAGTCCCGCGACCGCGCGACGAGGCTCCCGAGGAGCGCGGAGCGGTCGGCCAGCGCATCCACCACGACGTGCCGGATCTCGCCCTCGCGCTGCAGCCGGCCGCGCACGCCGAGCAGCCGCGCGGCGAGCATCGCCTTGCGATGCAGGTCGGCGATGCGGCTCCAGACCACGAGGTTCAGGTAGCCGGTCTCGTCCTCCAGCGTCACGAAGATGACGCCGCCGGCGCTGCCCGGCCGCTGCCGCGTCACGACGAGCCCGCCGGTCGCGACCGGCGCGCCGTCCGGTAGCGCCGCGACCTCGGCCGCCGTGAGCCAGCCGTCCTCCGCCAGGCGGCCCCGCAGCAGCGCGAGGGGATGGCGCTCCAGCGTGAACCCGAGCGAGCGGTAGTCGGCGACGATGTCCTCCCCTTCCGTCGGTGCCCTGAGGAGCGGCGTGCCTTCCTCGCGACCGTCCGCCGGCACCAGGGGCAGCGCAGGCTCGACACCCAGCACCTCCCAGCCCGCCCGGTGGCGATGGCCGGCGTTCCCGGCGAGGGCACCGGCGGACGCGAGCGCGGCGAGGTCGCGCCGGCCGAGGGCGGCGCGCCGCGCGAACTCCGCCACCTTCCGGAAAGGGCCGGCGGCGCGGGCGGCGACGATGCGCCCGGCCGCTTCCGACCCGAGGCCGCCCACGCGGTCGAGGCCGAGGCGGATCGCCGTCCCGCCTCCTTCCGCGTCCTCGAGCGTGGACTCGGCCGCGCTCGCGTTCACATCGGCCGGCAGCACCGTGACCCCGTGCTCGCGCGCGTCGCGGACGAGCTGGGCCGGGGCATAGAAGCCCATGGGCTGGCTGTTGAGGAGCGCGCAGCAGAAGGCGGCCGGCTCGTGGCGCTTCAGCCAGGCCGAGGCGTAGACGAGCAGCGCGAAGCTCGCGGCGTGGCTCTCCGGGAAGCCGTACTCGCCGAAGCCGAGGATCTGGCGGTAGATCCGGTCCGCGAACTCCTCGCTGTAGCCCTTCGCGCGCATGCCCGCCTTCAGCTTCGCCTCGAAGGGCTCGAGCCCGCCGCGGCGCTTCCAGGCCGCCATGGCGCGGCGCAGGCGGTCCGCCTCGCCGGGCGTGAAGCCCGCCGCCTCCACGGCGAGCTGCATCACCTGCTCCTGGAAGATCGGCACGCCGAGGGTGCGCTTCAGCACGTGCTCCACCTCGGGGCCGGGATACTCGACCGCCTCCTCCCCGCTCCGGCGCCGCAGGTAGGGATGCACCATCTGGCCCTGGATCGGCCCGGGCCGGACGATCGCCACCTCGATCACGAGGTCGTAATAGCACCTCGGCCTGAGCCGCGGCAGCATCGCCATCTGCGCGCGCGACTCGATCTGGAACACGCCGACCGTGTCGGCGCGGGAGATCATCTCGTAGGTCCCCGCATCGCCGTCCGGAATGTCCGAGAGGGCGAACTCGCGGCCGCGCCGCGCCGAGACGAGCGCGAGCGCGCGGCGGATCGCCGTCAGCATGCCGAGGCCGAGCACGTCCACCTTGAGCAGCCCTAGCTCGTCGAGGTCGTCCTTGTCCCACTGGATCACCGTGCGCTCGGGCATCGCCGCGTTCTCGATCGGCACGAGCTCCTCGAGCGGGCCGCGCGAGATCACGAAGCCGCCGGTGTGCTGCGACAGGTGGCGGGGAAAGCCGAGCAGCTCGCGGGTCAGCGCGAGCACGCGCGCGACGAGCGGGCTTCCCGTGTCGAAGCCGGCGTCGCGGATCCGCGAGTCGTCGGACTCGTGCCCGTCCCACCACTGCATCGCGTGCGAGAGGCGGTCGACCTGGGCGGCGTCGAGGCCGAGCGCCTTCCCGACGTCGCGCACGGCGCTCTTCGGCCGGTAGCAGATCACGGTCGCGGTGAGCGCGGCGCGCGCGCGGCCGTACTTCGCGTAGAGGTACTGGATCACCTCTTCGCGCCGCTCGTGCTCGAAGTCGACGTCGATGTCCGGCGGCTCGTTGCGCTCCCGCGAGAGGAACCGCTCGAACAGCACCGACATGCGCGCCGGGTCGACCTCGGTGATGCCGAGCGCGTAGCAGGCCGCGGAGTTCGCCGCGGAGCCGCGGCCCTGGCAGAGGATGCCCCGGCTCCGCGCGAAGCCGACGAGGTCGTGCACCGTCAGGAAGTAGCGCTCGTAGCCGAGCTCGGCGATGAGGGCGAGCTCGCGCTCGATCAGGTCGCGCACGGCGGGCGGCGTCCCGCCGGGCCAGCGCCGCGCCGCGCCCTCCTCCACGAGCCGCCGCAGCTCCGAGGCCGGCGTCGCTCCCGGCGGCACGATCTCCTCGGGGTACTCGTAGCGGAGCTCGTCGAGCGAGAAGCGGCAGCGCTCGGCGATCCCGCGGCTGGCGTCCAGCAGGGGGCGCGGGTACAGCGCCTCGAGCCGCTCGAGCGGGCGCAGGCAGCGCTCGCCGTTCGGGAAGAGCGCGCGGCCCGCGGCCGCGACCGTCGTGCCGAGGCGCGTCGCGGTGAGCACGTCCTGCAGCGCGCGGCGGCGGCGCTGGTGCATGTGCACGTCGCCGGCCGCGACCGCGGGCAGCGAGAGCGACGCGGCGAGCCCCGTCAGCCGGCCGAGGCGCTCGCGGTCGCCCCCGGCGGCGAGCAGCTCCACCGCGACCCAGAGCCGCCCTTCGAAGCGCTCGCGCAGCCACTTCGCCTCCTCGGCGGCCGGCTCATCGCCCGGCAGCCAGAGCGCGAGGCATTCGGGCAGCCCGGATGCGAGGTCGGCGCGCGCCAGGCGGTACTGCCCCTTGGGCGCCGCGCGCCTGCCCCGGGTGATGAGCCGGGCGAGCGCGCCGTAGCCTTGCCTGCTCGTCGCGAGCGCGACGAAGCGAAGCCCGTCCGCGAGCCGGAACTCGCTGCCGACGACGAGCTGCAGGCCCGCATCGCGCGCGGCGGCATGCGCCCGCACGATGCCGGCGAGCGAGCACTCGTCAGTCAGCGCGAGCGCCGCATAGCCGAGCGCCTTCGCGCGCTCGACCAGCTCGGCGGGATGCGAGGCGCCGCGCAGGAACGTGAAGTTGCTGACGCAATGCAGCTCCGCGTACGACATCGCGCTTACGCCCGGACGAGCCGCAGTTCGCGCGCTTGGCCGGCCGGGACCCCTCGCTCGCGCGGCCGGAACTTACGCGCTCGCTCGGGAACCCGGCCGGCCATCGCGCGCGTCAGCGGCCGGCGACCTGGCGTGAGGGCGGGCATTCGCCCACGAGATGCCGCGTCGCCTCTGGCCGGCATGCGC
>DASSUY010000204.1:0-13635 GCA_035706525.1 Steroidobacteraceae bacterium | reverse complement strand
AATCCTCAGTTAAAGGGGACCGTCCCCTTCATGACGTCGCCATCGCCGGGGGCGGCATGGTCGGCCTCTCGCTCGCGGCCGCGATCGGCGGCCTCGGCCTCGACGTGGCCGTCATCGAGCCGGTGGCGCCGGAGGCTGACGAGCAGCCGAGCTTCGACTCCCGCACGACGGCGCTCTCGAATGGGAGCCGCCGCGTGCTGGAAGGCATCGGTGCCTGGCGCGCGGTGGAAGCCGAGGCCACCGCGATCCGCCGCATCCACGTCTCCGAGCGCGGCGCCTTCGGCACCGCGGTCCTGACGGCGGCGGAGCAGGGCGTCGCCGCGCTCGGCCACACGATCGAGAACCGCCTGCTGGGCCGCGCCCTGCGCGAGCGCGTCGCCGCCTTGCCGCGGGTCCGCCAGGTCGCCGCGCGGGTCGCGCAGGTGGAGGCGGGTGCGGACGCCGTGCGCCTCGGGACCGACGCCGGCGATCGCATCGCCGCGCGGCTGCTCGTCGCCGCGGACGGTGCGCAGTCCGCCGTGCGGGCGTCCCTCGGCATCGGGGCGACGGTCGATGACTATGGCCAGCATGCCGTCATCGCGCACCTCGACTCGACGCGCTTCCACGAGCACACGGCCTACGAGCGCTTCACGCCCGAGGGGCCGATCGCGGTCCTGCCGATCCGTGAGGGACGCTGCGCGGTCGTCTGGACGCTCGCCCCGGAGGCGGCGCGGCGCGCCCTCGGGCTCGCCGACGCCGAGTTCCTCGCCGAGCTGCAGGCGGCGTTCGGGCTGCGGCTCGGCCGCTTCAGCCGCGTCGGAAGGCGCCAGTCGTACCCGCTCGCGCTGACCCGGGCGGCGCAGCTGACGGCGCCGCGCGCCGCCATCCTCGGGAATGCCGCGCAATCGCTGCATCCGGTGGCCGGCCAGGGCTTCAACCTCGCGCTGCGCGACGTCGCAATGCTGGCGGAGCTGCTCGCCGACGCTCGTGGCGGCGACCCGGGCTCCCCGGCGTTGCTCGCGCGCTACGCCAATTGGCGCGGGCCCGACCGGGAAGCCGTCGTGCGCTTCACCGACACCCTCGTGCGCGGCTTCGCCCTGGACCTCGCGCCGCTTCGCCAGGCGCGCGGCTCGGGCCTCTTCCTGTTCGACCTGCTGCGCCCGGTGAAGCACGAGTTCGCGCGGCGCACGATGGGCCTCGCGGGCCGGCAACCGCGGCTCGTGCAGGGACTCCCGCTCGAGGATGCGCGCGCATGAAGCGCGACTTCGACGTCGTGATCGTCGGCGGGGCGATGGCGGGCGCGGGCACCGCGGCCCTCCTCGCGACGACGCCCGCGACGGCGTCGTTGCGCGTCGCGCTCGTCGAGCCGCGCCCGGTCGCGGCACCCGCGGCTGACGCGCCGCTCGACCTTCGCGTCTCGGCGCTGTCGCGCTCGTCGCAGACCCTGCTCGAGCGCACCGGCGCCTGGCCCGCGGTCGCGGCGCGCGCGACGGCCTACCGGCGCATGGTGGTGTGGGAGCAGCGGCAGGATCCCGCCGGCGACGAGGCGCTCGTGTTCGACGCCGCGGAGCTCGGCGAGCCCGACCTCGGCCATATCGCCGAGAACCGGGGCATCCAGGCGGCTCTCACGGGATCGGCACAGGCTCGCGGCGTCGTCCTGCTGCAAGCCGGGTTCGCGACGCTGGATGCGTCGCGGGATGCCGTGCGCGTCGGCCTCGACGACGGGCGCGAGTTCCGCGCGGCGCTCGTCGTCGGCGCGGACGGGGCGGAGTCGGCCGTGAGGCGGCAGGCGGGGATCGAGACGCACGGCTGGGACTACGGGCAGCGCGCCGTCGTCGCCCACCTGCGGCCCGAGCGCGCGCACGGGATGACGGCCTGGCAGCGGTTCCTCGACACCGGGCCGCTCGCGCTGCTGCCGCTCGCGGACGGGCGCGTCTCGCTCGTCTGGTCGACGCTGCCGGACGCTGCGGAATCGCTCGCCGCGCTCGACGACGCCGCGTTCTCCGCGCGGGTCACCGAGGCGTCCGGCGGCGCCCTCGGGGGCCTCGCGCCGACGACGCCCCGCGCCTCGTTTCCGCTCCGGCTGCTCCACGCGCGCCGCTATGCGGCGGAGCGCGTCGTCCTCGTCGGGGATGCGGCGCACACGGTGCATCCGCTCGCCGGGCAGGGCATCAACCTCGCCTTCCTGGATGCCGCGGCGCTCGTCGACGTGCTGGGCGATGCGCTCGCGGCGGGGGACGACCCGGGCGAGGCGCGCCCGCTCAGGCGCTACGAGCGCTGGCGGAAGGCCGAGGCGCTGCCGGCCATCGCGCTGCTCGACGGGATCAAGCGGCTCTACTCCGGCGGCAACCCGCTGCAGTCGCGGCTGCGGCGGGGCGCGCTCGGCCTCGCGCAGTCCTCGTCGACCGCCAAGCGCCTCCTGATGCAGCGCGCGCTCGGCGTCGCGGGCGAGCTGCCCGCCTCCGTCCGCCGCGCGCCCTCATGACCTGAGGTCGGCGTCCTTGGTCTCGCGGAGCCCGAAGAGCCCGACGAGGCCGCTCATCGCGGCGACCGCGATCGGATACCAGAGGCCGTAGTAGATGTTCCCGGTCAGCACCACGAGGCCGGCGGCGAGGAACGGCAGGAAGCCGCCGAACCAGCCGTTGCCGATGTGGTACGGCAGGCTCATCGACGAATAGCGGATGCGCGTCGGGAAGAGCTCGACCAGGAAGGCGGCGATCGGGCCGTACACCATCGTCACGTAGAGCATCAGCACGACGAGGAGGGCGAGCGTCGCCGGCAGGTTCATGCGCCCCGGGTCCGGCGCCGCCGGGTAGCCCGCCGCGTCCAGCGCCTCGCGAAAGGCCGCCTCCTCGAAGCCCCGAAGCGGCCTGCCCGCGATCGTCGTCTCGACGCCGCCACCGGGAACGGCCGGGAGGCTCTCGTAGTTGACTCCCGCCTTCGTCAGGAAGTCGCGCGCGCGGTCGCAGTCGGATTTCGGCTTCGCGAAGACTCGGAAATGGCAGTCCTCGCCTGCGACGGTCACCGCGGCGCGCTGCTCGAACTCGGCGAGCGCGGGGTTCACGGACAGGGTAAGGCCCTTGAAGATCGGGATGTAGGTCAGCGCGGCGAGCAGGCAGCCGGCCACCATGATGCGCTTGCGCCCGACGCGGTCGGAGAGCCGGCCGAACACGACGAAGAAGGGCGTGCCGATCGCGAGCGCCGCCGCGATCAGGAGGTAGGCCGTCTGGTAGTCGAGCTTCAGCGTGTTCTGCAGGAAGAAGAGCGCGTAGAACTGCCCCGTGTACCAGACGACGCCCTGCCCGGCGGTCGCGCCGAGCAGGGCGAGCAGCACGATGCGGGCGTTCCGCCATTCGCCGAAGCTCTCGCGGAGCGGCGCGCGCGACAGCCGGCCGGCGGCCTTCATCTCGACGAAGACCGGCGACTCCTGCAGGCGCAGGCGGATGTACACCGACACCGCGAGCAGCACGACGGACAGCAGGAATGGGATGCGCCAGCCCCAGGCCTTGAAGGCCTCCTCGCCGAAGCCGAGCCGGCAGCCGAGGATGACCGCGAGCGAGAGGAAGAACCCGAGCGTCGCCGTCGTCTGGATCCAGCTCGTGAAGTAGCCGCGCTTGCCGGCCGGTGCGTGCTCGGCGACGTAGGTCGCGGCGCCGCCGTACTCGCCGCCGAGCGCGAGTCCCTGCGCGAGGCGGAGCGTCACGAGCAGGATTGGCGCCCAGATCCCGATCTGCGCGTACGTCGGCAGGATCCCGACGAGCGCGGTCGAAAGGCCCATCACCACGATCGTGATCAGGAACGTGTACTTGCGGCCGACGAGGTCGCCGATGCGCCCGAAGACCAGCGCGCCCAGGGGGCGCACGGCGAAGCCCGCGCCGAAGGTCGCGAGGCTCGCGAGGAAGGCCGCCGTGTCGTTGCCCGGCGGGAAGAAGAGGGCGGAGAAGAAGACGGCGAGCGTGCCGTACAGGTAGAAGTCGTACCACTCGAACACCGTGCCGAGCGCGGAGGCGAAGATGACCCGCCCATAAAGGGGACGCTCACCTTTTTCGTGCATTGCAACTCCCTGGGCCGTCCGGACACGGGCGCATGGGCCGCGCACCCTTTGGTCGGAAAAAGTGAGCGTCCCCTTTTCAGCTCAACAGCGCGTCCGCCTTGGCGGCGCAGATGAAGTCGTTGTCGGACAGCCCGCCGATCGCGTGGGTCGAGTAGCGCACGCGGCAGTAGCCGTAGCCGACCTCGAGGTCGGGGTGGTGGTCCTCGATGTTCGCCACGTGCGCGAGCGCGTTGACGAAACTCATGGTGCGCCAGAAGTCGGGGAACCTGATCTCGCGCCGGATCGCCTTGCCGTCCTCGACCAGGCGCCAGTCTGCGTGCAGCAGCTTCATCATGCC
Source organism: Steroidobacteraceae bacterium (assembly GCA_035706525.1). Taxonomy (GTDB): domain Bacteria; phylum Pseudomonadota; class Gammaproteobacteria; order Steroidobacterales; family Steroidobacteraceae; genus SCUD01. Next base: position 9,265 of record DASSUY010000204.1, on the reverse strand, counting down.
CCCCGCCTGGCTCGCGTCCAGCGGCCTCACGCCGCCCTCACAGGGCACGCATTTCCGTTCCTTCAGTGCTTCCATCAGGCCTCCTTGCGCGCGAAGCGCCGCGCCACGTAGCGTTCCACCAGCTCCTGGAACTCCTCTGCGATGCGCTCGCCCTTGAGCGTCACCGTCTTCTCGCCGTCCTCGTACACCGGTGCGACCGGGCGCTCGCCGCTGCCCGGCAGGCTGATGCCGATGTTCGCATGCTTGCTCTCGCCGGGCCCGTTGACCACGCAGCCCATGACGGCGACCGTCATGTCCTCGGCGCCGACGTAGTCGCGGCGCCAGGCCGGCATGCGCTCGCGCACGTGCTCCTGGATGCGCTGCGCGAGCTCCTGGAAATAGCTGCTCGTCGTGCGCCCGCAGCCCGGGCAGGCGACCACCCGCGGCAGGAAGGCGCGGAGGCCGAGGCTCTGCAGGATCTCCTGCGCGACCCGCACTTCCTCGCGCCGGTCGCCGCCCGGCTCAGGCGTCAGCGAGACGCGGATCGTGTCGCCGATCCCTTCCTGCAGCAGCACCGCGAGCGCGGCGGTCGAGGAGACGATGCCCTTGGCGCCCATGCCCGCTTCGGTGAGCCCGAGGTGGAGCGGATGGTCGCAGCGCGCGGCGAGCGCGCGGTAGATCGCGATCAGGTCCTGCACGCCGCTCACCTTGGCGCTGATCACGATGGCGTCGTGCGGGAGCCCGAGCTCCTCGGCGCGGGCCGCGGAGGCGAGCGCCGAGGTGACGGTCGCCTCGCGCAGGACCTCGAGCGCGGTGAGCGGCTCCGCCGCGCGCGAATTCTCGTCCATCATGCGCGTCAGCAGGTCCTGGTCGAGGCTGCCCCAGTTGACGCCGATCCGCACCGGCTTCGCGTGCCGGCAGGCCGTCTCGACCATCGCGGCGAACTGCGGGTCCCGCTTGCTGCCGCGGCCGACGTTGCCGGGATTGATGCGGTACTTGTCGAGCGCCAGGGCGCAGGCCGGGTGCGACGCGAGCAGCTTGTGGCCGTTGAAATGGAAGTCGCCGACCAGCGGGACGGCGCATCCCGCGGAGCGCAGGCGGTCGCGGATGTGCGGCACGGCCGCCGCCGCCTCGTCCGTGTTGACCGTGATCCGCACGAGCTCGGAGCCGGCCTCGGCGAGCTCCCGGACCTGCCGCGCCGTGGCCGCGACGTCCGCCGTGTCGGTGTTCGTCATCGACTGGACGACGACCGGCGCGCCGCCGCCGACGGTGACGTCGCCGATGCGGACCGGGACCGACTGGCGCCGCGGCGCGATCACTTCGCCTTCTGGGCCGCGATCCAGTCGTCGATGTTCCGCTCGACGATGTCGAGGGGGAGGGCGCCGGTCGCGAGCAGCGTGTCGTGGAAGGCGCGGATGTCGAACTTCGCGCCGAGCGCCGCCTTCGCGCGCTCGCGAAGCTCCAGGAACTTCAACTGGCCGATCTTGTAGGCGAGCGCCTGGGCCGGGTCTGAGATGTACCGGTCGATTTCGTTGACGATGTCCGCCTCCGTCTTGGCCGCGTTCGCCATGAAGTAGTCGATGGCCTGCTGCCGCGTCCATTGCATGTAATGCAGCCCGGTGTCGACCACGAGCCGGATCGCGCGCCACTGGTCGTAGGTCAACTGCCCGAAGCGCGAGTACGGGTCCTTGTAGAGGCCGAGGTCGTAGCCGAGCCGCTCGGAGTAGAGGCCCCAGCCCTCGATGAACGCCGTGAAGCCGCCGGCGCGCCGGAAGACCGGCAGTTCCGTCTGCTCCTGGGCGAGCGCGATCTGCAGGTGATGGCCGGGTGCGGCCTCGTGGACCGTCAGCACCTCCATCTCCCACTTGGGACGCACCTCGGGGCGGTAGAGGTTCACGTAGTAGTAGCCGGCGCGGCTGCCGTCGATCGACGGGCCCTGGTAATAGGCCGTCGTCGTGTTCGGCGCGCTGTTTTCCGGGATGGCGCGGAGCCCGAACGGCGTCCGGTAGAGCTTGCCGAAGAGCCGCGGCAGCTCCGGATCGATCTGCTTGGCGATGACCGCGTAGCCGCGGAAGAGCTCCTCGCCTGTCTCGTAGTAGAACTTCGGGTCGGTCCGGAGGTAGGTGAAGAACCCGGCGAGCGTGCCCTTGAAGCCCACCTCGTCCATGACCTTCTGCATCTCGGCGCGGTTACGCGCGACTTCGCGCAGGCCGATCTCGTGGATCTGCTCGGGCGTCAGCTCCGTGGTCGTGTGGTAGCGGGCGAGGAACTTGTAGTAGTCGCGCCCGTCGGGCGTGTCCCAGAGGCCGACCGTCTGGCGCGTCTTCGGCAGGTACTCGTCGCGGAAGACCGCCTGGAATTTCCGGTAGGCCGGCACGACGGCGGTCGCGATCACCTCCTTCGCTTCCGCGGTCAGCCGCTCGCGCTCGGCCGGCTGGATCGAGTCGGGGTACGCGCGGAAAGCGCTGAAGAACGGGCTGTCCTCGGGCTTCTCCGTGACCTGCTTCGCGAGCGGCTCGAGCACCCGCTCCATGACGGCGCGAGGCTGGGTGCGGCCGGACGCGGCGCCGCGCCGGAGCCGCTCCCCGTACTCCGCGAGGTAAGCCGGGATCGCGCGCATGCGGGAGAGCCAGCGCTCGTAGTCGGCCGCGGTCTGCAAGGGCATCAACCCCGCCAGTTCGTCGAGCGACTGCGGGCCGTTGCTCGCCTCGATCGAGTAATACTCGGTGTGGAAGGGCACGGCCGCGACGCGGGTCTCGTACTCGCGGCGGAAGAGGTCGTAGTTCAGCTGCTCGGCGGGCGGCAGGGCCTCCCGCGGGATGCGCGCGAGATCCTCGAGCACCTTCGCGTCGGCGGCGTCCCGCGCCGACTGCGCCGCCGGCGAGATGTCCGGCAGGCGGTCGTCGTAGCGCGTGTCGCCGAGGTAGGTCGCCATCAGCGGGTTGTCGGCGAGGTCGCGTTCCCACTCGCGGTCGAAGAGCGCATGCAGGTCGGCGGTCGCGTCCGCCCGTGCCGGCGCCGGCGCGGCGGCGAGGAGCGCGACGAGGGCGAGGGGCGCGAGCGGGCGTGGCATGTGTCGGACTCCGTCAGGGGCCTGCATCGGGCGCGACTATACCCTGTGCCTGCCCGCGACTTCCGCTAGAATCCCGGGGTCGCGACATGGTCCTGCCGGAGAGACCGCGAAGGCGCGGCGCCGAAGGCGCAACCCGCCCGGAAACGCTCAGGCACCCGAACGGCAGGAACCGGCGAACTCTGGAGAGCGGCCCGCAAGGGCCCACCGAAGGGGAGCGGAACCGGGACAGGGCCGGTACCCAATCTCTCAGGTTTCAGGACAGAGGGGCGGCGGGCCTTCGGGTCCGCCGCCTCTTTTTTTTGGGCCGGCGAGCGCCACGGGAAGGACGGATGGGACGACGCACACCGCTTCATGACCTGCACGTCGCCGCGGGCGCGCGCATGGTGGACTTCGGCGGATGGGACATGCCGGTCGGCTACGGCTCGCAGATCGAGGAGCACCACGCGGTGCGCCGTGACGCGGGCATGTTCGACGTCTCCCACATGTGCACGGTGGACCTGCGCGGCGCCGGCGTCCGGCCGCTGCTGCTCAGGCTGCTCGCGAACGACGTCGGCAAGCTCTCGACGCCCGGCAAGGCGCTCTACAGCTGCATGCTGCGCCCGGACGGGGGCGTCATCGACGACCTGATCGCCTGCGGCCTCGACGAGAAATGGTTCCGCCTCGTGGTCAATGCCGGGACCGCGGACAAGGACATCGCCTGGATCCGCGAGCATGCGAAGCAGATCGGCGTCGCCGTCGTCCCGCGCCGGGACCTTGCGATCATCGCGGTGCAGGGCCCGAACGCGCGCGCGAAGGTCATCCCGCTGCTGCCCGAAGCCGCGCGCGACGCGGCGGGCCGGCTCGGCGCCTTCTCGGCGGCGGCCTTCGACGACTGGTTCGTCTCGCGCACCGGATACACGGGCGAGGACGGATTCGAGGTGTCGATGCCCTCGGAGGAGGCGGCCGGCTTCTGGAACGCGCTGGCGGAGGCCGGCGTCGCCCGCTGCGGGCTCGGCGCCCGGGATACGCTCCGCCTCGAGGCCGGCATGAACCTCTACGGCAACGACATGGACGAGACGGTGGGGCCGCTCGAGTCGGGGCTCGCCTGGACGGTGGCGCTCGAGGGCAACCGCGACTTCATCGGCAAGGCGGCGCTGCTTGCGCAGCGCGCGGCCGGCGTGGAGCGGAAGCTCACCGGCCTCCTGCTGCTGGAGCGCGGCGTCCTGCGCTCGCACCAGAAGGTGTTCACCGCGGCGGGCGAGGGCGAGCTCACGAGCGGGACCTTCTCCCCGACGCTCGAGCGCTCGATCGGGCTCGCGCGCCTTCCCGCCGCCGCCGAGGGCGGCGTCGACGTCGACATCCGCGGCAAGCGGATGCCGGCACGGATCGTCAAGCCGCCGTTCGTCCGGAACGGCAAGGCGCTGGTCGAAACCTGAATGCACGCGAGACCCCGGAGGACCGCATGAGCGAGACGCCCACCGACCGCCGCTACACGAAGAGCCACGAGTGGCTGCGCACGCTGCCGGACGGCAGCCTGGAGATCGGCATCACCGAGCACGCGCAGGAGGCGCTCGGCGACCTCGTGTTCGTCGAGGTGCCGGAGGCGGGGCGCAAGCTCGCGGCCGGCGACGCCTGCGCCGTGGTCGAATCGGTGAAGGCCGCCTCGGACGTCTACAGCCCCGTCGCGGGCGAAGTCGTGGCGGGGAATTCGCGCCTCGCCGCGGAGCCGGAGCTCATCAACCGCGATCCGTACGGGGAGGGCTGGATCCTGCGCCTGAAGCCCGCTGCCGGCGGCGCGTCGACGGAGACCCTCGACGCCGCGGGCTACGATGCCGCCGTGGCGGCGGGAGGATAAGGCCCGCCGCCATGCCGTACATCCCGCACACCGAGGACGACGTGCGCGCGATGCTCGACCGCATCGGCGCCGCGGGCCTCGACGACCTGTTCGACGAGATCCCGAAGTCGCTGCGCGTCGATGCGCTGCCCGGCATTCCGGACGCGCTGACCGAGATGGAAGTCGCGCGCCTCGCCGCGGCGCGCGCGGCCCGTGACGGCAACCCGGTCAACTTCATCGGTGCGGGGGCCTACGAGCACCACATCCCGGCGCCGGTCTGGCAGATCATCACGCGCGGCGAGATCTACAGCGCCTACACGCCATACCAGGCCGAGGCCAGCCAGGGCACGCTGCAGCTGATGTACGAATACCAGTCCATGATCGCGGGCCTGACTGCGCTCGACGTATCGAATGCCTCGCTGTACGACGGCGCCTCGGCGCTCGCGGAGGCCTGCCTCATGGCCGTGCGCGCGCACCGGCGATCGAAGTCGGCGCGCATCCTGATGCCCGCCACCGTGAACCCGGCCTGGCGGCGCGCCGTGCGCGCGATCACGGAGGGCCAGGGCCTCGTGCTCGACCCCGTGCCCTACGACCCCGCGACCGGCTGCATCGACCCCAGGGCGCTCGCGACGCACGAGGGCGGGGACGTCACGGCGATCGTCGTGCCGCAGCCGAACTTCTTCGGCCAGCTCGAGGACGTCGACGCGATCACGCGCTGGGCGCGCGCGAACGGCGCGCTCGTGATCGGCGCCGTGAACCCGGTCGCGCTCGCGGTGCTCTCGCCGCCCGGGGACTGGGGCGACGGCGGCGCGGACATCGCCTGCGGCGACGCGCAGCCCTTCGGCGTGCCGCTGTCTTCGGGCGGCCCGTACGTCGGATTCATGGCCTGCCGCATGGAGCACGTGCGGCAATTGCCGGGCCGGATCGCGGGCCGCACCGTCGATGCCGACGGCCGCCCGGGCTTCACGCTGACGCTGCAGGCGCGCGAGCAGCACATCCGCCGCGCCAAGGCGACCTCGAACATCTGCACGAACCAGGGCCTCCTCATGGCGGCGGCGACGATCCACCTCGCGCTGCTCGGCCCGGTCGGCCTCGAGCGCGTGGCGCGGGCCTGCATCGCGCGGACCGCCGGGCTGGTGGACGCGCTCGGGAGCCTGCCCGGCGTGCGCGCGGCCTTCGCCGGGCCGCGCTTCCACGAGGCCGTGCTGAAGCTCGACCGGCCGGCGGGGCCGCTGCTCGAGGCGCTGGCGGCCGAGGGCATCGTCGGCGGCGTCGACCTGTCGCGCGACTACCCGGAGCTCGGCCATGCGCTGCTCACCTGCGCGACGGAAACGCGCACGGGCGAGGACATCGAGGCCTATGCGCGCGCGCTCGGCAAGCTGCTTGGCAGGGCCGCCGCATGAGCGCGAAGAAGCCCGAGCCGCTCGTGTTCGAGCTTTCGCGCGCGGGGCGCGGCGCGACGGCCCAGTACCCGGCCCCGGCCGACGTCGAGGTGCCGTCGTCATTCCGCCGCCGCAAGCCCGCCCCGCTCCCGGAGGTGTCGGAGCTGCAGGCGGTGCGCCATTACACGCGGCTGTCGCAGCTCAACTTCGGCATCGACACGCACTTCTACCCGCTCGGCTCCTGCACGATTAAGTACAACCCGCGCGCCTGCAATTCGCTGGCGATGCTGCCGGGCTTCCTCGGGCGCCACCCGCTCGCGCCGTCGTCGACGGGGCAGGGCGTGCTCGCCTGCCTGTTCGAGCTGCAGGAGATGCTGAAGCAGGTGACGGGCATGGCGGGCGTGTCGCTCACGCCGATGGCGGGCGCGCAGGGCGAGTTCGCGGGCGTCGCGATGATCCGCGCCTACCACCGCGCGCGCGGCGACCAGGGCCGCAACGAGATCATCGTGCCCGACGCCGCCCACGGCACGAACCCCGCGACGGCGACCATGTGCGGCATGAAGGTGCGCGAGATCCCGACGCTGCCGAACGGCGACGTCGACCTCGCGGCGCTGGAGGCGGCGCTGTCGCCGGCGACGGCCGGCATCATGCTGACGAACCCGAGCACGCTCGGCGTGTTCGAGCGGCGCATCGTCGAGATCGCGCGCCGCGTCCACGAGGCGGGCGGGTTGCTCTATTACGACGGCGCGAACCTCAATGCGATCCTCGGCAAGGTGCGCCCCGGCGACATGGGCTTCGACGTCATCCACATGAACCTGCACAAGACCTTCTCGACGCCGCACGGCGGCGGCGGGCCGGGTTCGGGCGCGGTCGGCGTCGGCAAGCGCCTCCTGCCGTACCTGCCCATGCCGGTGGTCGGGCGCGAGGGCGGGAGCTACCGCTGGCTCGACGAGCGCGACTTCCCGGAATCGATCGGCCGCCTGTCGGCGTTCGCGGGCAACACCGGCGTGCTGCTGCGCGCCTGGGTCTACATGCGGATCCTGGGCGCGGCCGGCATGCGGCGAGTCGCGGAGTACTCGGCGCTGAACGCCAACTACCTGCTCGCGCGGCTCGTCGAGGCGGGCTTCGAGGCGGCCTATCCCGGCCGCCGCGCCAGCCACGAGTTCATCGTCACGCTGAAGCGCGAGGCGCGCGAGTTCGGCGTCACGGCGATGGATTTCGCCAAGCGGCTGCTCGATCACGGTTACCATGCGCCGACGACCTACTTCCCGCTGCTGGTGCCCGAATGCCTCCTGGTCGAGCCGACCGAGTCCGAGACGCGCGAGGAGCTCGACGGCTTCGTCGAGGCGCTCGCCGCCATCCGCCGCGAGGCGCAGTCGGATGCGGCCACCGTGAAGGCGGCGCCCCACACGATGCCGGTCCGGCGGCTCGACGACGTGCGGGCCGCGCGCCAGCTGGACGTCGCCTGGAAGCCCGCCGCGCCGGAATGAGCCACGAAGCGCCGCGGCCGGACAAGTCGACGGGAGGCGCGCGCATCCTCCGCGCTTTCGGGAGCACCGCGCGCGGCTTCGCCGCCGCCTGGCGCAGCGAGGCGGCGTTCAGGCAGGAATGCCTGCTGGCCGCGATCGTCGTCCCGGCCGGCCTCCGGCTCGGCGCCGACGGCGTCGAGCGCGCGCTGCTCGTCGGCCCGATGCTGCTCGTGCTCGCCGTCGAGCTCCTGAACAGCGCGATCGAGGCGACGGTCGACCGCATCGGCGCCGAGCGCCACCCGCTCTCCGGCATGGCGAAGGAACTCGGGTCCGCGGCCGTCTTCACGGCCTTCGTGCTGCTCGGCCTCGACTGGCTGCTGGTGCTCGCATGGCCGCGCTAGTCTGCGGCTCGCTGGCCTACGACACGGTGATGGTCTACCCGGGCCGCTTCGGGGACCACATCCTGCCCGACAAGATCCACCTGCTGAACCTGTCTTTCGTGGTGCCGACGCTGCGCCGGAACTTCGGCGGCTGCGCGGGCAACATCGCCTACAACCTCCGGCTGCTCGAATGCCCGGCGCACGCGATGGGCACGGTCGGCCACGACTTCGGCCCGTACCGCGAGTGGATGATCCAGAACGGCATGTCGCTCGCTCACGTCAAGCCGCTCGACGACGAATACACGGCGCAGGCCTACATCACGACGGACCTCGACTCGAACCAGCTGACCGCCTTCCATCCCGGCGCCATGACGCACTCGCACCTGCAGGCCGTGCCCGCCGACGGCAGCATCTCGATCGGCGTGTGCGCGCCGGACGGGCGCGAGGGCATGATCGCCCACGCCGGCCAGTTCGCGGCGGCGCGAATCCCCTTCGTCTTCGACCCGGGCCAGGCGATGACGCTGTTCGGGGGCCCCGAGCTCACGCGCTTCGTCGAGCAGGCGACCTGGGTGACCGTCAACGACTACGAGGCGACCCTGCTCGAGCAGCACACGGGGCTCGCGACCGGGGAACTTGCGGCGCGCGTCGCGGCCTACATCGTGACGCGCGGCGCCGATGGCTCCACCGTGCACGCCGGCGGGCGCAGGATCGAGATTCCCGCCGTGCGGGCCGCGGCGGTCGTGGATCCGACGGGCTGCGGCGATGCCTACCGCGCCGGACTCGTGTACGGCCTCATGCACGGCATCGACTGGGAAACCACGGGGCGGATCGCTTCGCTGATGGGGGCGATCAAGATCGCGACGGTCGGCACGCAAAACCACCGATTCACGCTGGACGAATTCAGGGACCGATTCCATGAAACCTTCGGCTACCGGATGGACTGAGAACCGGGCGGGCCGGGCGGCGGCGTCCGCGGTCCTGCTGCTGGCGCTCGCGGCCTTTGCCGCCGACGCGCAGCAGGCGCAGTCGCAGCCGCTGCCTCCGCCTCCGCCGCAGCCGACGGAGCCGCAGCCCGAGCCCCGGCCGCAGCCGCAGCCGCCCGAGGCGCAGCCGCCGCCGCAGCAGCAACCGGGCGTCGTGCCGCCGCCGCCGCAGTCCGGTGCGCCCTC
>DASSUY010000203.1:0-5963 GCA_035706525.1 Steroidobacteraceae bacterium | reverse complement strand
GAAGCCACCGTGCGCGCGGAGGGGATCACGGGCCTCACCTTCGAGCGCCTGCTCGCGCTCAAGCGCAAGGGATTCTCGGACGCCGCCCTGGCGCGCGCGATGGGGGCGCCGGAGTCGCGCGTGCGCGCGCGCCGCCTCGCCTGCGGCGTGCACCCCGTCTACAAACGCGTCGACACCTGCGCCGCCGAGTTCGCGACGTCCACCGCCTACCTCTATTCCTGCTACGACCAGGAATGCGAGTCGGAGCCCACGCCACGGCCGAAGATCATGATCCTGGGCGGCGGGCCGAACCGGATCGGCCAGGGCATCGAGTTCGACTACTGCTGCGTCCACGCGGCGCTCGCGCTGCGCGAGGACGGCTACGAGACCATCATGGTCAACTGCAACCCCGAGACCGTCTCGACGGACTACGACGTCTCGGACCGCCTGTACTTCGAGCCGCTGACCTTCGAGGACGTCCTCGAGGTGATCAACCGCGAGAAGCCGCAGGGCGTCATCGTGCAGTTCGGCGGCCAGACGCCGCTGAAGCTCGCGCGCCAGCTCGCGGCCGCGGGCGCGCCCATCATCGGCACCAGCCCCGATTCGATCGACGTCGCCGAGGACCGCGAGCGGTTCCAGCAGCTGCTGACGAAGCTCGGCCTGCGGCAGCCGGCGAACGCCACGGCGCGCGACGAGGAGCGCGCGATCGAGCTCGCGCGCGAGGTCGGCTTCCCGCTGATCGTGCGCCCGTCGTACGTGCTCGGTGGCCGCGCCATGGAGATCGTCTACGAGGAGGAGGACCTGCGCAACTACATGCGCGAGGCGGTCAAGGTGTCGAACGACAGCCCCGTGCTGCTCGACCGCTTCCTCGACCTCGCGATCGAGGTCGACGTCGACGCCGTCTGCGACGGGCAGGACGTGCTCATCGGCGGCATCATGGAGCACGTGGAGCAGGCCGGCGTCCACTCGGGGGACTCGAGCTGCTCGCTGCCGCCGGCGTCGCTTCCGCCGGCCGTCCAGGACGAGCTGAGGTCGCAGACGCGCAAGATGGCGCAGGCCCTGAACGTCGTCGGCCTGATGAACGTGCAGTTCGCGATCCAGAACGGCGTCGTGTACGTGCTCGAAGTGAACCCGCGCGCGTCGCGGACCGTCCCCTTCGTCTCGAAGGCGACCGGGCGGCCGCTCGCGAAGATCGCCGCGCGCGTGATGGCGGGCCGCAAGCTCGCCGACCTCGACGCGACCGAGGAGCGCGTGCCGCCGTACTACTCGGTGAAGGAAGCGGTGTTTCCTTTCGGCAAGTTCCCCGATTCCGACCCGATCCTCGGCCCGGAGATGAAGTCGACGGGCGAGGTGATGGGAACGGGACGGACCTTCGGCGAGGCCTACGCGAAGTCCCAGGCCGCGAGCGGCATCCGCCTGCCGACGCGCGGCGTCTGCCTCATCTCCGTGCGCGACCGGGACAAGGAGGGGGCGATCGCGATCGCGCGCCGCCTCGCGGAGCGGGGGTTCGAGATCATCGCGACCCAGGGCACCCAGGCGGCGCTCGAGGCCGCGGGCGTCGCGTGCCGGCGGGCGCTCAAGGTGCGCGAGGGCCGGCCCCACATCGTCGACATGATCAAGAACGACGAGATCGACCTCATCATCAACACGACCGAGGGCAAGCGCGCGATCCGCGAGTCGCACTCGATCCGCCGCGAGGCGGAGCTGCGCAAGGTCACGTACTACACGACCGTGGCCGCGGCCTACGCGACCCTCGACGCGCTCGACCACCTCGAGGACCACGACGTCAACCGGCTGCAGGACCTGCACCGCGAGCTGGGAGCGGCATGAGGGCGCCGATCACGCTGCGCGGCGCCGAGAAGCTCCGCGCCGAGCTCAGGAAGCTGAAGGGCGAGGACCGTCCCGCGATCATCCGCGCGATCGCCGAGGCGCGCTCCCACGGCGACCTGTCCGAGAACGCCGAGTACCACGCGGCGCGCGAGCAGCAGGGGTTCATCGAGGGGCGTATCGCGGAAATCGAGCAGCGGCTCGCGAACGCGCAGGTCATCGACCCGGCGACCCTGCCGGCGACCGGCAAGGCCGTGTTCGGCGCGACCGTGAGGCTCGCGCCGGTCGACGGCGGCCCGGAGGTGCGCTACCAGATCGTCGGCGACGATGAGGCCGACATCAAGAGCGGCCTGCTTTCGATCAATTCACCGATCGCGCGCGCCCTGATCGGGCGCTCGGAAGGCGACGAAGTGGAAGTGGCGGCGCCGGGCGGCGCGCGGGGCTACGAGATCCTCGAGGTGACCCTCGAGTGAATTGTTCAAGGATCCGGTAGAAGTATCCTGGGCAACTTGCTGTTTTTCTTGTAGAACAAACCCACGTTGCCGATCCGGTAGACGAATTCCGAGCCGGTTGCCCGGGCGAGCTCCGCGAGCACCGCATCGCGCTCCTCGCGGTCGCCGACCCGCGCGCGCAGTTTCACGAGCTCGTGGTGATCGAGCGCGAGCCGGAGCTCCTCGGTGACGCCGGGCGTCAGGCCTTTCTGGCCGACGAGCACGACCGGGTGGAGCGCATGGCCGAGCCGGCGCAGGTGCTTTTTCTGCCGCTCGGTGAGTGACATGGCCGCATTATAGGTCCGGGAACGCGGAGGCCGCGGATGGCGAAGCGCAGCAAGTCCAGCGGGCGCTGGCTGGAAGAGCATTTTTCGGATCCCTACGTGCGGCGCGCCAAGGACGCGGGCCTGCGTTCGCGCGCCGCGTTCAAGATCGAGGAACTCGACGCCCAGGACCGCCTGTTCTTTCCCGGCGCGACCGTCGTCGACCTCGGCGCCGCGCCCGGCGGCTGGAGCCAGTACGCCGCCCGTCGCCTCGCCGGCAAGGGGCGGGTGTTCGCCCTCGACCTCTTGCCGATGGACGCGATCGCGGGCGTCGATTTCCTGCAGGGAGACTTCCGGGAGCAGGCGATCCTCGACCGGCTGCTTGCTGAGCTCGGCGGGCGCGCCGTGGACCTTGTCCTGTCGGACATGGCCCCCAACATCACGGGTGTGGACGTCGTGGACCAGGCGCGTGCCGCGGACCTCGAAGCCCTCGCGCTCGACTTCGCGCGGCAGGTTCTCGCCCCGGAGGGCGCGCTGGTGATGAAGGTGTTCCAGGGAGCCGGGTTCCAGGAGATCCTGGCCGACGCCCGGCGCAGCTTCCAGGCTGTTCGCATGCGAAAGCCCAGGGCTTCCCGGGCGCGCAGTTCCGAGACCTATTTGGTGGCGAGGGGACGCCGTCCGGTGTAAGGTGAAACTAGCGGCCTCGCGCGGTAGTCCAAGTCATTGAACCGCGAGGAAATGGCGCGCGGCAGGAGCCCGACTTGAACGATCTGACCAGAAACATCGTGCTGTGGGTCGTCATCGCGATCGTCTTGCTCGCGGTGTTCACGAATTTCGGCCAGCATTCCGCCGCGCCGGAGAAGATCCAGTACTCCGAGTTCCTGACGGAAGTCAGGAACGGCGGCATCAAGACCGCGACCTTCAAGGGCGACATGATCGTCGGCCAGAGGGCGGGCGGCGGAGCCTACCAGACGAACAGCCCGGAAACCGACAACACGCAGCTCATCGGCCTGCTCGACAAGCAGCACGTGACCTTCAGCGCCGAACCGCCGGAGCGCCAGGGCTTCCTGCTGCAGCTGTTCATCTCGTCCTTCCCGATCCTGCTCCTCATCGGCGTGTGGATCTACTTCATGCGCCAGATGCAGGGCGGCGCCGGAGGGCGCGGCGCGATGTCCTTCGGCAAGAGCCGGGCGCGGCTGCTCTCCGAGGACCAGGTCAGCGTGACCTTCGCCGACGTCGCCGGCGTCGACGAGGCCAAGGAGGAGGTCGCCGAGATCGTCGACTTCCTGAAGGACCCGTCGAAGTTCCAGAAGCTCGGCGGCAAGATCCCGAAGGGCGTGCTGATGGTCGGCAGCCCCGGCACCGGCAAGACGCTGCTCGCGCGCGCGATCGCGGGCGAGGCGAAGGTCCCGTTCTTCACGATCTCCGGCTCCGACTTCGTCGAGATGTTCGTCGGCGTCGGCGCGAGCCGGGTGCGCGACATGTTCGAGCAGGCGAAGAAGCACGCGCCGTGCATCGTCTTCATCGACGAGATCGACGCGGTGGGCCGGCATCGCGGCGCCGGCCTCGGCGGCGGCCACGACGAGCGCGAGCAGACGCTGAACCAGCTGCTGGTCGAGATGGACGGCTTCGAGGGCAACGAGGGCGTGATCGTCATCGCGGCCACGAACCGGCCGGACGTCCTCGATCCCGCGCTGCTGCGGCCGGGCCGCTTCGACCGCCAGGTCGTCGTCCCGCTGCCGGACGTCCGCGGCCGCGAGCAGATCCTCAAGGTCCACATGCGCAAGGTGCCGGTCGCCGACGACGTGCGCCCCTCGCTGATCGCGCGCGGGACGCCCGGCTTCTCGGGCGCGGACCTCATGAACCTCGTCAACGAGGCGGCGCTCTTTGCCGCGCGCGCCAACAAGCGGCTCGTCACGATGACCGAGTTCGAGCGCGCCAAGGACAAGATCATGATGGGCGCGGAGCGGCGCTCGATGGTCATGAGCGAGCAGGAAAAGCTCACGACCGCCTACCACGAGGCGGGTCACGCGATCGTCGGCATGAGCCTCCCCGAGCACGACCCGGTATACAAGGTCACGATCATCCCGCGCGGGCGCGCGCTCGGCGTCACGATGTTCCTGCCCGAGGAGGACCGCTACAGCTACAGCAAGCGGCGCATCGAGGGGCAGATCACGAGCCTGTTCGGCGGCCGCGTGGCGGAAGAGCTGAAGTTCGGGCCCGATGCCGTGACGACCGGCGCCTCCAACGACATCGAGCGCGCGACCAATCTCGCGCGCAACATGGTCACGAAGTGGGGCCTGTCGACGCGGCTCGGCCCGCTGTCCTACATGGAGGACGAGGGCGAGGTGTTCCTCGGCCGGCAGGTCACGCAGCACAAGCAGGTCTCGGACGTGACGGCTCACACGATCGACGAGGAGATCCGCCGGGTGATCGACACCGCCTACGCGTATGCGCGGAAGATCCTCACCGAGAACCGCGACAAGCTCGACATCATGGCGGCGGCCCTCATGAAGTACGAGACGATCGACGAGGACCAGCTCAAGGACATCATGGCAGGCCGCACGCCGCGCGCGCCTGCCGACTGGGACGAGCCGGGCGGCGCGACGCCGGAGGGCCGCGGCGGGCCGAAGCCCGAGCCGGTCATCGGGCCGCCGGCCAGCCAGACCTGAGGCGCGGCGCCCGCGGCCGCCTGGCGCGCATCCTGCGCACGCCGCCATGCGCCTGACCTGCGGCCGCCACGTCGTAGACCTCGGGCGCCCGGTCGTCATGGGCGTCCTGAACGTCACCCCCGATTCCTTCTCCGACGGCGGGCGCTTCCGCGACCCCGCGGGGGCCGTCGCGCGCGGCGAGGCGATGGCGGCGGAAGGCGCCGCGTTCATCGACGTCGGGGGCGAGTCCACGCGGCCAGGCGCCGCGCCGGTGGACGAGGCAGAGGAGCTTCGCCGCGTCATCCCGGTCATCGAACGGCTGGCCGGGACGCTCGCAGTTCCCATTTCGGTGGACACGCGAAAGCCGGGCGTCATGCGGCGCGCGGTCGCCGCGGGAGCATCCCTCGTCAACGACGTGGGGGCGCTCACGGCGCACGGCGCGCTCGAGTGCGTGGCGGAAAGCGGCGTCGCCGCCTGCCTCGTGCACATGCAGGGCGAGCCCGCGACGATGCAGGAGGCGCCTCGCTACGCCGACGTCGTCGCCGAAGTGCGGGCATTCCTGGCCGGGCGCGTCGCCGCCTGCGAGCGAGCGGGGATCGGGCGCGACCGCCTGCTGGTGGACCCGGGGTTCGGGTTCGGCAAGACGCTGGAACACAATCTCGCGCTCCTCGCCGCCTTGCCCAGCCTGGCGAATGACGGGCTACCGGTGCTCGCGGGACTTTCCCGCAAGCGCATGATCGGGACGATCACCG
>DASSUY010000202.1:0-2254 GCA_035706525.1 Steroidobacteraceae bacterium | reverse complement strand
TGCCCGCGGCGTCGAAGACGACTTCGGGCGCGCCGGCCGCCGCGCCGGGCGCCCCGGCGGCGAGAACGGCCGACTCGGCGACCGTCCAGCGGCCCGCGAGCTTCAGGCGCCGCCGTCCGTCCTCCTCCCTCACCTCGAACGCCATGCCCTCTCCCGCAGCTTGCGGCGATGCTAACAGGTGATAATGGCCCCGGGAGGCGGCCCTGGAACACAGCGTACTCGAAGACGTCCTGCTGCTCCTGATGGCGACGCTCGCCGTCGTCGTGGGACTCCGGCGCCTGCGCCTGCCGCTGATCCTCGCCTTCCTGATCGTCGGGATGGTCGTCGGGCCGCACGCCTTCGGCTGGGTGGAAGCCACCGAGACGACGCACACGCTCGCCGAGTTCGGCGTCGTGTTCCTGCTGTTCGCGCTCGGGCTCGAGTTCTCGCTGCCGCGGCTCATCGCCATGCGCGCCGAGGTGTTCACGCTCGGCGGCGCCCAGGTCGCCGTCACGGCCTCGATCGTCGCCGCCGTCGGCTGGGCAGCCGGCATCGCGCTCCCGGTTGCGATCCTGCTGGGCGGCGCCGTAGCGATGTCCTCGACGGCGATCGTGCTCCGCCAGCTCACGGAGCAGGACGAGCTGAACCGCACCCACGGCCGGCTGGCCTTCGGCGTCCTGCTGTTCCAGGACCTCGCCGTCGTCCCCTTCCTCGCGCTCGCGGGCGTCCTGGCAGCGCCGCAGGCGGAGTACACGGCGCTCCAGATCGCGCTCGCCGTCGGCAAGGCGGCCGTCGCGCTGCTCGTCGTGCTGGCCGCGGGCCGCTGGCTGCTCCGGCCGCTGTTCCACGAGATCGCGGCCAGCAACTCGGCCGAGCTCTTCACCTTCGCCGTGCTGTTCGTCGCGATCGGTGCGGCCTGGGCCACGCACGCGGTCGGTCTCTCCTTCGCCCTTGGAGCCTTCCTCGCCGGGATGATGCTGGCGGAGACGGAGTACCGCTACCAGGTCGAGGCGGGCATCCGGCCCTTCCGCGACACGCTGCTCGGCCTCTTCTTCGTGACGATCGGCATGCAGCTCGACGTGCCGGAGCTCGTCGCGCACCTGCCGGTCGTGCTCGCGCTGCTCGCGGGCCTCCTGCTCGTCAAGGCGATCGTCGTGATGGTCGCGGCGCGGCCGTTCGCGGGGCAGTGGTTCAAGGCGCTGCGCGCGGGGCTCGTGCTCTCCCCGGGCGGCGAGTTCGGCTTCGCCCTGCTCGCCATGCTGCTCGACAACCGCCTGATGGGGCCCGGGCTCCTGCAGCCGCTGCTCGCCGCGATCACTCTGAGCATGCTGATCGCGCCGGTCCTGATCCGCCACAACAAGCGCGTGGCGCGCTTCGTGCTGCGGCAGAGCGGGCCGGAGGCGACCGGCCTCGAGCGGATCGAGGCGGCGAACCTCTCGCTCGCGCGGCGCGAGCACGTCGTGCTCTGCGGCTACGGCCGCGTCGGCCAGAACGTCGCGCGCGTGCTGGAGGCCGAGGGCTTCGAGTTCCTCGCGACGGACCTCGACCCGATGCGCGTGCGCTCGGCGCTCGCCGCCGGCGACCCCGTGATCTACGGCGACGCCGCGGACGAGGGCGTGCTCAAGGCGGCCGGCCTCGGCCACGCGACCGCGGTCGTCGTCACGTTCTCGGACACGGGGCGCGCGCTCGCCATCGTGCGCGCGGTGCGGCGGATGCGCGGCGGCGAGCTGCCGGTGCTGGTGCGCGCGATCGACGACACCCACCTCGAGGAGCTCCTGGCCGCCGGGGCGACCGAGGTGGTGCCGGAGACGGTCGAGGCGGCGCTGACGCTCGTCGCGAACACGCTGCACGTGCTGAAGGTGCCGCACTCGCACGTGCTGCGCACGATCGGCGAGATCCGCCGGCAGCGCTACAAGACGCTGCGCTCGGTGATCCGGCGGGACCCCGCGGGGCGGACGGACGAGACCGGCGTCTTCCGCGAGGAGCTGCATTCGGTCGTGCTGCCGCCCGGCGCCTGGTCCATCGGGCGCACGATCCGCGAGATCCGCGACCGCGGCGCCGAGGTCTCCTTCACCGCCGTGCGGCGCGACGGCATCGTCGGGCGCGACCCGGACCCGGAGATGACCCTGCGCGAGGGCGACGTCGTCGTGCTGTTCGGCACGCCGGAGGCGCAGGAGCACGCGGAGGCTGTGCTGCTGGCGGGCTGATGGAGGGGACGCGAAAAGGGGACGTTCACCTTTTTGAAAAGGGGACAGCCACCTTTAGCGACGGCGGA
>DASSUY010000201.1:0-10494 GCA_035706525.1 Steroidobacteraceae bacterium | reverse complement strand
GAGCTCGATGCCACCAAGCAGGCGCGGCACCGGGCGCGCCGCCCTGGCCTCCGGCGCGCGCGAGTGGGCCGGGATGGCCTGGAGTTCGGGCCGCGCGAGGAAGAGCGTCGCGCCGAGCATCACGGTGGCGAGCACCATCATGCCCATCGGGGCGAGCGCCGTGACCGCGAGCTGCGTGATCTTCGCGCCCGCGAGCGCGCCGATGTTGGCGCCCAGCATGATCACGACGAACAGGCGCTGGCCGCTCTTGACGTTGAAGGAGTCGGCGGCGAACGCCCACATCTGCGACACGACCATGACGCCGTAGATGCCGACCCAGATGAAGAAGGCGAACGCGATCGGCACGCCGTTGTGGGCGAGGATCGCGAGCAGCGGCAGTGTCGCGACGAAGAAGACCGTCACGGCGCGCAGCAGCTGCGCCCCGTCCATGTGGTGCCGCAGGCGGCCGTAGAGCGGCACCACCAGCATCAGCACGAGCGCCATGAACGCGACCGCGTAGGCGCGCGTCTCGGCCGAGAACTTCGTGAGCATGAAGGCTTCGCGCAGCGCCTTCACGACCTGGTAGGACGCGAGCAGCAGGAAGGCGTGCAGGAAGAACAGGAAGGCGGCGCGGCCCTCGCCGGGCGCGACGCGCGTGATGAACGACAGGCACCGCTCGAAGCGGCTGAGCCTCGCTGGACCGGAATTCAAATGGACCCCCCTCAAACCCGATTCGGAACCTGACCTTCCTTGAGCATCTTCCGGAACTTGTCGCGCTCCACCGCCTCGTTGCGGCGCATCTCGGCGACCAGCGCCTGGAAGTCCTTGCGATCGCGCATGTAGTCGAACGCGGGCTCGTCGCGGAGCGCGATCCGCCAGTTCTGGTACAGGAAGCCGAGCTTCGCCTGCCTCTGCAGCGTCGCCATCGCGTCGTCGGGCCGGCCGAGCAGGGCGAAGGCGATGGCCCGCGCGTGGTTGAGCCAGATCTCGCCGCGCCCGTAGCGCTTCACCTGCACGTCGGTGTCGGCGAGCAGCTCCCTGAGCACCGCACGGCCGCGCTCCCTGTCCCCCGAGGCGATCAGCATGTCGGCGAGCCCGACGACGTTGTTCCCCATGTCGAGCTGTCCTTCGAGCAGCGGCTCGCCGTCTTCCCAGCTGATGCCCGCCCAGCGCTCCAGCGCGTCGATCGCGCGGTCGTAATCCCCGCTCAGCCGGGCTGTCCTGCGGATCGACAGGGCGACGTGGCTCTCGATCTGCCGGTAGGAATAGCCGTCCCTGATGAGCCCGTACGCCGATTCCCCCGCCGCGGTCCAGTCCTGGTCGTACATCTGCAGGATCATCTGCAGCCCGTAGAACTCCGAGGTGTGCTGGAGCGCCACCCGTGCCGCCTTGGGCTCCGCGAGGGAGAGGTAGCTCATGGCGAGGTGGCGCCACGCCGTCTCGTTGCCGGGATCCAGTTCGACGGCCTGCTCGGCGAGCGCGGCCGAGTCCGCGTGGCGGCCCTGGCCGCACCAGCGGATGTCGCCGAGCCGCACCAGTGCCGGCACGTACAGCGGGTCGCGTTGCAGCACGGCCTCCGTGACGCGCGCCGCTTCCGCGATCTCGCCCGGTCCCCAGAACAGGTAGGTCGCCTTCAGGACGTCGAGGCGCGGGTCGAGCGGGTCGAGCTTGCGGGCGCTCTCGATCATCGCGAGCGCCTCGCGCCGGCGCGCCACGCTCTGGAACAGCTCGGCTGCGAGCCCTTCGTAGCCGCGGGCGTAGTTCGGGGCGAACTCGATGCCGCGGCGGAAGTCGGCGTCCGCGGCGGCGGCGTTGTCGTAGAGCTTCAGGTAGCCTCGCTCGACGTAGGCCTCGCCGCTCTGCGGGTCGAGCTCGAGCGCCCGGTTGATCAGGGCGAGCGCCGCTTCGCGCTCGCGCGGGAAGTTCACGAGGTCGCCGCCCTCCTGCTCGGCGAGGAGGATCTTCGCGCGGGCGAGCAGCACGTAAGCGGCGGCGAATTTCGGGTCGATGCGGATCGAGGCGTTCAGCGCGTCGACGGCGGCGGGCAGGTCGGCCACGCGGACGCTCGCGAGCAGCGCGCGCCCGCGCAGGAACTCGAAGTAGGCGTCGTAATTCTCCGTGGCGCCGCCCCGCGAGCCCGGGTCGCTCGCCGAGGCGAGCGTCACCTGCAGGGCCCGCGCCACCTCGAGCGCGATCTGGTCCTGCACCGCGAACACGTCCTCCTGCTGCGGGTTGAACTGCCCCGACCAGACGCTCGCGCCCGTCTGCGCGTCGATGAGGCTCGCCGTGACGCGAAGTCGCTTGCCGGCAGCCTGCACGCTGCCTTCCAGCAGGTAGCGCACGTTCAGCTTGCGGCCGATCACGCGCATGTCCTCGTCGCTTCCGCGGAAGGCGAAGGACGACTTCCGGGAGATCACGACGAGGTCCTTCACGAGCGACAGCTGGTGCATGACGGTCTCGGGGATGCCCTCGGCGAGCACGTCGGACCCCCCCGAGCCCCCGAGGTCCTCGAAGACGAGGACCGCGACGCTGCGCGATGGCAGCGCCGCCGCTCCCGCCAGCTGCGCATCCGGCCCTGCCGCCTCCTCGCGGGCCGGCTGTTTCCACGCGAACCAGCCCCAGGCGAGCAGCGCCGCCGCGAGCACGGCGCC
Organism: Steroidobacteraceae bacterium; assembly: GCA_035706525.1. Classification (GTDB taxonomy): domain Bacteria; phylum Pseudomonadota; class Gammaproteobacteria; order Steroidobacterales; family Steroidobacteraceae; genus SCUD01. The sequence goes on along the minus strand of DASSUY010000201.1, from coordinate 7,864 downwards.
GCCGATCGCCGCGTACCGGGCGGGCTGTCGTGCCACCGCCTGCAAGGGAGCGGATGCCGCTTCCGAGCGGCGCCTCGCCGCGAGCAGCTGGCGGACCTGGTTCGCGAAAGCCGGCGGCGTCTCGCCGTGCGGGAGGCGCGTCCAGTGCGCCCGCAGGAACTCCTCGGGCACCCGCGCGTGCGCTTCGCGCGTGCCGTCGATCACGACCGGCACGAGGAAGGCGGCGTCGTGCGCCATGTTCATCATCCGCCGCGTCGCGAGGTTCCACTCGCCGCGAAAGTACCCTTCCGGCCGCTCTTCCGTGTGCGCCGATATGACCGGCAGGAAGAGGGCGCATTCGTGGATCTGCTTGCGGATCTTGGCGTCCCAGGCATCGCCCCCGCGCAGGGCGTCCTGGTCCAGCCACACGTCGATGCCGCCGGCGCGCAGCCCCTCGGCGATGCGCACCGCTGCCGGGGCATCCTCGGACGCATAGGAGATGAAGACGGCGCCCGGAGGCCGGTCGGGGCGAGGGGTTTCCGCGTCTTCCGGCCGGTCAGGGGACGGCATAAGACCCTGGCTTGACTCCATTCCCGGGCGGAGCGCAGTCTAATGCATAGACAGGGGGGTCAAGCCATGACCGCGCGTGGATTCGGGGTTGCCCTGGGGGTCACGACGGCCGCCGTGCTGTCGCTTGCCGGACCCGCAGGCGCCTGCGGCGACAAGCTGGTCGCACTCGGCGGCGGCGTCGGCTTCGAACGGATCATGGTGAGCCGGAATCCCGGCCACATCGTCCTGCTGCTCGAGCCCGGCACGGGGCTCGCCGCGGCCAACGAGAAGTTCAATTTCGCAGCCTCCCTGACGCTCGCCGGGCACGAAGTCGCGGTTGCCAAGAGCGCGAATGAAGTGACGTCGGTGAAGGGCCAGGCGCCGGACCTCATCATCGTGGACGCCTCGCGCGCGAAGTCGGTCGTGCTGCCGGACTCGGGCGGCAAGGCGCCGGCAATCATGCCCGTCGAATTCTTCGCGGACGGCAGCACCGTCCCGGCGTCCTACCAGCCGTCCAGCTGCGTGACCGTAGCGGAAGGCCGGAAGGGCTCGAGCGTCCTCAAGGCCGTCGAGCAGACGCTGAAGCTCCGCAGCCGCGGGCAGCCGATGCCCTGCGACGCCGGCTCCCCCAGCCAGCGCACATGAGCGCCCGACGCGCGTCACGAGCCCGCGCACGCATCGCGGGCGGCGCATTCCTGTGTGGTTTCCTGCTGCTGTCGCCGCTCGTCGCGGAGGCCCAGGCCTGGCTGCCGCAGGAGGGCAGCTACAGCTACTCGGTCGACTACTCGAACACGCTCAACAAGTTTCACTACACGCCGACCGGCGCCGAGGTGGACGTCGGCCATACCGACATCAATGTCATGACCTTCTCGGGCAGCTACAGCCCGACGGACCGGATTTCGATCAACGCCTCGCTGCCGCTCGTGCGCACGCGCTATCGCGGCCCCGGGCTCGGCGGCCACGACCACCCGATCGACGACGGCACCTGGCACGCGACGATCACCGACCTGCAGTTCACGGTGAACTACCAGGTCGCGGACGGAGCCTTCGGCTTCGCGCCCTACGTGGGGGCCGTCGTTCCGACCCACGACTACACGACCTTCGGCCACTCCGCGCCCGGTCGCGGCCTGAACGAGTACTGGGTCGGCGCCTATGCGGGGTTCAGCCTCAACGAGTGGATTCCGCGCACCTACGTGCAGCTGCGTGGCAACTACGCCTTCGTCGAGGAGGTCCTCGGCATCAGCCACGACCGCATCAACGCGACGCTGGAGGTCGGCTACTTCTTCAATCCGTCGTGGAACGTTCGCGCGATCGTGTCCGAGCAATGGACCGACGGCGGAATCAACGTGCCGGTGCCGCTGACCGACCCGCGCTTTCCCTACCACGACCAGCTGGCCGCCGAGGAATTCGTGAACGTCGGCTTCGGCGGCACCTGGGTCATCGACGAGCGCATGAGCGTCTTCGCCCTCTACATGGAAGGGATCGAAGGCACGAACGCCCACAAGGTCGAGCATCGCGTGACGCTCGGCTTCAGCTTCGGCGTCGGCGGCCACTGATTCCGGGGAGTAGAGAGCGGCAGATCCGCGCGTTCCTGCGCGGCCTGTCGTGAGCCGCCTACGGGAAGGGCAGCTCGTCCCGCTTGGCGAACTTCGCGAGCGCGAGGCAGGCGATCGCCATCGCGAGCGAGCCGAAATGGATGAGCCTCGCGATCAGCTCACCGATCGCCGAATCGGCGAGCCAGCCGCCGAGGGCGGCGAGCACCGAGACGACCGCAAACAGGAATGCGTAGATCATGTACGCATTTCTATCTGCGGAGCGCAACTCGCGCAGTGGGCGCAGGCGTGATTCCACCTGTCGGCGACGGCCTACGTCTTGCAAATTTGCTATTGACGGCGTGTGGGACGCGGTTAAGGTAGGACAACTCCCACCTGAGGCCCGCTGGCGCGCGGGTTCCCGATGAAGAAAACCACCCTGTGCCGCACCGCCGGGCTCGCGCTCGGGCTCGTCCTCGTGTCGTCCGCCCGGGCCGCGGAGCCCGGCTGGTACTTCGTCGGCTTCGGCGGGGAATCGAGTGCTTCCGGGCTCGACGTCAGCGGATCCGAGGATCGGCTTGACGACCTGTTCGATTCGGTCGACGTGGACGTCGTGGACGTCACGTCCACGGTCGACGACTCCGATACCGGGTTCGGCCTCGCGGGCGGCTACCAGCTCAACGATCATTTCGCGTTCGAGATCGCCTACGTCGACCTCGGCTCCGTCGGGTCGCGGCACGTGGCGACGGTCACGGACGGCGTCCAGCAGGAGACCGCCGAGGTGGATTTCCAGACCTCCGCGGACGGCGCGGCCGTGTCGGTGCTCGGCATCCTGCCGATCGGCGAGCGCTTCTCCGTGTACGGGCGCCTCGGCCTCTCGTTCCTGAGTGCGACCGGCACCGCGAGCATCACCGTCGACGGCGTGACGCAGCGCCCCCGCCAGTCCGACCAGAAGACCGATCCCGTGTACGGCGTCGGCGTCGAATACGCCATCGGCAAGTATTCGGCCGTGCGACTTTCCTGGGACCGCTACACCGACATCGGCACGGAGAACGTCAGCGGCGACATCGACGGCGACCTCATTGCGCTGGGGTTCCGCCTGGGAGTCGGCTGGTTCCAGTAGCGCCGCCGCGCAACCCTGCGACCCTTCGGCGACCTGCGGCATCCATGACGCAGGGGAGAAGGGAGGTCGCAGATGAAATCCTTCGCTGGCGTCGGCGCACTCGCAGGCCTCCTCCTTTTCGCCGGGGTCCCGGATTTCGCCGGGGCCGCAGGCGCCGCCTCGATCGAGGGCCTTTGGGCCTACGAGTCTGAATTCTCCACCGGGCCGGAGGGCGAGCTCACGATCACGCGCCTCGACGGCCTCTGGCGGGCGCGCATGGCCGGGACGGGCGGCGAGGCCACCGCGGAGGGCGGCCGCTTCCGCATCGATTTCCCGGAAGACGGCGGCACGCTCCGCGGCTACCTCGATGCCGCGGGCAACCTCGAGCGCGCCTACTGGGCCCGCCGCGAGATCCTCGAGGATCCGCGCTATCCGGAGGGCGCGGCCCAGGCGTATGCCATGCCGCTCGCACTGCGGCCCGCCGGCGCCGACCGATGGGAAGCGGTCGTGAAGCCGCTGGCCGATCCGGTGCGGTTTTACCTCGACATTTTCCGCGACGAGGCGGGGGCGCTGAAAGCCGCCATCCGGAATCCCGAGCATCACCGCTATGGGCCGGCCATGCAGCTGTTCGCGGCGCTGGACGGAGACCGCCTTCGCCTCGGCGCCGCGGAGGCGCCGGCCGAAGACGACCTCGTCGCGACCCTGCGGCAGGATCCCGAGCGCATCGAGCTGTGGTGGGAGGGCCTCCGGCGGCGGCTCAGCTTCACGCGCGCGACGCCCGTGCAGGCGGCGCACTACGGCGCGCGCCCGCGCGGCGAACCGCGCTACGTCTATCGCATGCCGCGGGAGACCGGCGACGGCTGGCCCATCGCGCGCGCGCGCGACCTAGGCGTCGACGAGGCGGCGCTCGCCCGGGCCGTCCAGCGCATCATCGACATCAACCCTTCCGCGAACCGCGCGTGGCTCATCCACTCCATGGCGATCGCCTACAAGGGCCGGCTGATCCTCGACGAGTATTTCTACGGCCACGACGAATCGATGCCCCACGACATGCGCTCTGCGAGCAAGACATTCTCGTCGGTGATCCTCGGCGCCGTGACGGAGGAGGGCGCGAAGATCTCGCCGCGCACGAAGATCTACGACGTGATGGCGCCGCTCGGCCCCTTCGGCAATCCCGACCCGCGGAAGGAACGCATCACGCTCGCGCATGTGCTGACCCACACGACCGGTCTCGCCTGCGACGACAATGCCGGGTCGCCGTCGCCCGGCGGCGAGGACGTCATGCAGAGCCAGCGCGCGCAGCCCGACTGGTGGAAGTTCACGCTGGACCTGCCGGCGGTGCACGAGCCCGGCACGCGCTACGCCTACTGTTCCGGCGGCATCAGCCTCGCCGGCGGCGCGCTGACCTATGCGACCGGCGAGTGGCTGCCCGCGCTCTTCGACCGTACGATCGCGAGGCCGCTCGAGTTCCGGGACTGGTACTGGAACCTGATGGCGAATGGCGAGGGTTACGTCGGCGGCGGCACGTTCGTGCGCACGCGCGACTTCCTGAAGGTCGGGCAGGCCTACCTCGACGGCGGCCGCTGGAAGGGCCGGCGCATCGCGAGCGAGGCCTGGGTCCGCGAAGCATGGGCGCCGCAGGTGCAAATCTCGCCGGAAACGACCGGCGTCAGCGGCGACCGGTTCGCGCAGGCGTACTACGAGGTGCCCGAAGGCTTCGCCTGGCACCACATCAAGGTGAAGTCCGGCGACCGGACCTACGACGCGCGGCACGGCAACGGCAACGGCGGTCAGCTCCTGCTCGTCGTGCCGGAGTTCGACCTCGTCGCGATGTTCACCGCCGGGAATTACCGGCAGGGACTCTGGAACCGCGAGCGGGACGACATCGTCGGGGAGATGATTCTTCCCGCGCTGCCGCGCTGATCGCTCGCCGAAGCCTCCTTCGCACGTCAGAAAGGGCTGACTTCGGGCCATCCGGCCCTCCATAGGGTCTATCCTTGCTGCCGGGGGGGCAGGAGGTGCATCCCATGGCCGCGGCAACTACGACACGGTACGTGGAGAACATCCACCCGCTGCACGCGGTGCTGGTCGCAGGGTCGCTGCCGCTCTTCCTCGGCGCGCTGCTCTGCGACTGGGCTTACTGGTCCACGTACGAGATCCAGTGGAGCAACTTCGCCTCCTGGCTGATCGTCGGCGGGCTCTTCTTCTCCGGTTGCGCGCTCGTCTTCGTGATCGTCGACGCGTTCCGGGTCGCCAGCCACGGGCGAGGCTGGCTCGCCTATGCGGTCACGCTGCTGGCGGCCTGGATCTTCGGACTCTTCAATGCATTCATGCACGCGCGCGACGCCTGGGCGGCGATGCCCGGTGGGCTGATCCTCTCGCTGGTCGCGACCGCGCTCGTAATCGCCGCGACCGGAATGGCCTTCTGCCGGTGGCGCGCGGGAGCGCGGCCGTGACTCGCCCGTGTTCCGTCGTCGCGCCGGCAATCGCCGCCATCCTCGTCGCCTGCGGCGGGCCGCAGCCGGTGGCCGATCAGCACGGCCCGGACCCGGCGCTCCCGGAGCCGCACCGGGGAATCCTCCCCAACATGAAGATCGCGGAGCCGGCGGAATGGGGCGAGCGCAAGCCCGTCGTTCCCGAAGGTTACGAGATCACGGCGATCGCGACGGACCTCAGGATCCCTCGCCAGACGCTGGTGCTGCCGAACGGCGACATCCTCGTCGCCGAAGGGCGGGGAGGCAACGCGCCGAAGCTGAAGCCCAAGGACGTGATCGCGGGCAGGATCAAGGCGGAGGGGACGAGCCCCGTGACGGGCGGCAATCGCCTGACGCTCATTCGCGATGCCGACGGCGACGGCCGTTACGAGACGAAGACGGTCTTCGCGGAGAACCTGAATGCGCCCTACGGCCTCGCGCTCGTCGGGTCGAGCCTCTACGTGGCGAACCAGGACGCGCTCGTCCGGTTCGAGTTCGTGGCAGGCGCCACGAAGGCCGCCGCCCCGCCGGTGAAGGTCACGGACCTGCCGTCCGCGATCAACCACCACTGGACGAAGTCGCTGGCGGCGAGCTTCGACGGCCGCTTCCTCTACGTCGGCATCGGCTCGAACAGCAACATCACGGAGCGGGGCATGACGGCGGAGGTCGACCGCGCGCAGGTCTGGCTGGTGGATGCCGCGACGGGCGCGCACCGGCCCTACGCGACGGGGCTGCGCAATCCCACCGCGCTCGCGATCCAGCCGGGCACCGGCGCCCTGTGGACGGTCGTCAACGAGCGCGACGAGCTCGGCCCCGACCTCGTGCCCGACTACCTGACGCAGGTGCGCGAGGGCGGTTTCTACGGCTGGCCGTACAGTTACTGGGGCCAGCACGTGGACACGCGCGTGAAGCCCGAAGCGCCCGACAAGGTCGCCGTCGCGCTTACGCCCGACTATGCGCTCGGCTCGCACGTCGCGGCGCTGGGTCTCGCGTTCTCGACGCCGGCGATGGGCGCGAAGTATGCGGAGGGAGTCTTCATCGGCGAGCACGGCAGCTGGAACCGGCCCGATCCCGCCGGCTACAAGGTGGTGTTCGTGCCGTTCCGCGACGGCCGGCCGGCCGGGCCGCCCGTGGACTTCGCCACCGGCTTCCGTGAGGACGACGGCAGGACCTACGGCCGGCCGGTCGGAGTGACCGTGGACCCGCGCGGCGCACTCCTGGTCGCCGACGACCTGGCCAACGTCGTCTGGCGCGTCGCGCCGGCCGTGCCACAATAGCTCCATGATCGAACTCGTCATCGAGCCCCGCCGCCGCGACCTCGGCGGCTTCGAAGTCGGCCGCGTGCTTCCCTACGCGCGGCGCCGCATGGTCGGGCCCTTCATCTTCTTCGATCGCATGGGGCCCGTGAACTTTCCGCCCGGCATTCCGCGTTCGGTGGATGTCCGGCCCCATCCGCACATCGGCCTCGCCACGATCACCTATCTGTTCGAAGGCGAGATCATGCACCGCGACAGCCTCGGCACCGAGCAGCCGATCCGGCCCGGCGAGGTGAACCTCATGACGGCCGGCCGCGGAATCACCCATTCCGAGCGCTTCGAGAAGGCGAGACGCGAAGGCGGGCCCATGGACGGCATCCAGGCCTGGGTCGCGCTGCCGAAGGAGCGCGAGGAGATCGAGCCCGACTTCGCGCACCACGGGCGCGAGGAGCTGCCGTCCTTTGACGAGGACGGCGCGCGCGGGCGGCTGATCGTCGGCGAGTCGATGGGGGCGCGATCGCCCGCGAAAACGCACTCGCCGATCTTCTACCAGCACGTCGAGCTGGACGCGGGCGGGCGCCTGCAGCTGCCCGCCCAATACTCCGAGCGCGCGGCCTACCTCGTCTCCGGGTCGGTGGAGGCGGGCGGCCATGCCCTCGCCGAGGGGCAGATGGTCGTCTTCGCGCCAGGCCGGCCGGTGCTCTTCACCGCGACGGCGCCCGCGGTGCTCGTCCTGCTCGGCGGTGAGCCCGTCGGCGAGCGCTTCATCGAGTGGAACTTCGTGTCCTCGTCGAAGGAGCGCATCGAGCAGGCGAAGGCGGACTGGCGCGCGGGGCGCATGAAGCTGCCCGACCTCGACTCCGGCGAGTTCATCCCGCTGCCGCCGGATCCCGCGGTGCCGCCCAATCCGATGTCCTGACGGATTCAGTTCCGGCGGGGCAGCACCGTCAGGACGCGGCAGACGAAGTCGGC
>DASSUY010000200.1:0-16707 GCA_035706525.1 Steroidobacteraceae bacterium | reverse complement strand
GCCCACCGCCGCGTGCCCTATGTCTACGTGGCGAACGTGCTGTTCACGCTGGAGCGCGGCGGCCTGCAGAAGGTCGGCTTCGTGTCCGGCGAGGGCCCGGGCGCCGCCGCGCCGGCACCCGCTCCCTAGCAGGCCCTGCGCGGGCATGCCGCGCCCGGCCGGACACTGGTTGCTCCCGTTCGCCGCCCTCGTGGCGGCGAATGCGTTTGCGGAACCGGCGCTCCGCCGCTACGAGCTGCCGAACGGGGACACGCTCGAACTGCAGCTCCCGGAGGGCTGGGCCGACCGCCTGCAGCAGCCGGAGGGCGACGGCCCGCCGACGATCGAGATCTCGGTGACCGAGGGCGGGGCCGCCCAGGTCTTTGTCACCCCGAAATGGGCCGAGCCGACGGACAAGCACGTGCATGAGACGCCGCTCCTGCGCGACGCGGTGCGCGAGCTCGCCGAGCGCATCCAGCCGGAGGCCGTCGAGCCCTACCTCGAAGTCCGGCCGCTCGAAGGCCCCGACGGCACCGGTTTCTACTTTTCCGCGACCGAGCGCGCCCCGAAGGCCGACGGCTTCAAGTACATGAGCCAGGGCGCGTTCCCGGCCGGCGGGCTCACGCTCTGGTTCGTCGTGCTGACGAACGACGGCGAGGACACGATCGCCGTGCAGACGCTCGCGATGCTGCAGTCCGCCGTGCACCGCCGGACCGGTCTCGACCAGCTCTGAACACGGACGCCGACGTCTGGTATCTTCGGCCCCGATGATCACTCGCCGCCAATGGATGGGCATGGCGATCGGCGCGGGCGCCGCGATCGGGCTCGGCCCGCGGCTCGCGCTCGCCGAAGGCACGGCGCCGCTCCTGAAGCGCCCGATTCCCGCGAGCGGCGAGGCCATTCCCGTCGTCGGGCTCGGCAGCTCCGCCACCTTCCGGAGCGCCGCCGAGGGCCCCGAGGCCGACGCGCTCGGCGAAGTGCTCGCGCGCCTCGTCGCCCGCGGCGCGAGCGTCTTCGACACGGCGCCGTCCTACGGCGCCTCCGAGGAAGTCGCGGGCCGGCTCGCGCGCGAGCGCGGGATCACCTCGAAGATCTTCTGGGCCACCAAGGTCAACGTCGCGCCGCAGGGCGGCGGGCGGGCCGACCCGGCCGCGGCGCGGGCGCAGATCGAGGAGTCCTTCCGCCGCTTCGGCGTGAAGACGATGGACCTCATCCAGGTGCACAACCTCGGCGACGTGCCGACCCAGCTCGGCATCCTGAAGGAGCTGAAGGCCGCTAAGCGGCTGCGCTACCTCGGCGTCACCACGACGAGCAAGTCCCGGTACGCCGAGCTCGAGCGCGTGATGAAGGACGAGCCGCTCGACTTCATCGGCATCGACTACGCCGTCGACAATCGCAGCGTCGAGGAGCGCATCCTGCCGCTGGCCGCCGAGCGTAAGGTGGCCGTGATGGTCTACCTGCCGTTCGGGCGCACGCGCCTGTTCCAGCGGACCGAAGGCCGCGCGCTGCCCGCGTGGGCCGCGGATTTCGATGCCTCGACCTGGGGGCAGTTCTTCCTGAAGTACGTGCTGGGCCACCCGGCGGTCACCGTCGTGACGCCCGCGACCAGCAAGGTCGGCCACCTGGAGGACAACCTCGCGGCGGGCACGGGCCGCCTGCCGGACGCAGCGACGCGCCGGCGCATGGCGGAATTCATCGACGCCCTTCCCCCAGGCTGAACGGCCTCAGGCCCCGTCGACCAGCTCGACCGTCGCCTCGATCTCGACCGCGATGTCCGAAGGCAGCGACTGCATGCCGACGGCCGAGCGCGCGCCGCGGCCGGCCTCGCCGAACGCGACGACCATGAGGTCGGAGAAGCCGTTCACGACCTTCGGATGCTCGCTGAAATCCTCGGTCGCGTTGACCATGCCGAGGATCCGCACGAACCTCTTGACCTTCGACAGCTCGCCGACCGCCGCCTTGATCGTGGCCAGCATGCAGAGGCCGACTTTCTCCGCGGAGCGCCGGCCCTGCTCGACCGTGAGGTCGCGGCCGAGCTTGCCCCGCGTGTACGACTCGCCGCATTCGCCGTGCCCGGAGAGGAACAGGAGGTTGCCGGTGCGGACGGAAGTCACGTAGGTCGCAACCGGCTTCGGCGGCGGCGGCAGCGTGTGGCCGGCGGCGGCGAGCCGAGCCTCCGGCGTTTCTGCGGTATCGGCCATGGCGGCACCCGTAGTCAGGAGAAGCAGCAGCACGACGACGCGGGACATTTTTCCCTCCACGACGCCGCGACAGATTAGCGTCGATTGTCACTGCCGGCCAGCCGGCGCATCATGTCGGCCCGTCATCGGGGGAACGAGGATGCGCCAGGTCGTCGCCGTGCACGATGCCGCCCCGCCGCACTGGGTGGGCGACGGCTTTCCCGTGCGTTCCGTGTTTTCCTACGACGGGCTCGGCCGCGGGGCCCTCTCGCCGTTCCTGATGCTCGACTACGCCGCGCCGCGGCACTTCGATCCCGCGCCCGCGCGGCGCGGCGTCGGCGTTCACCCGCACCGCGGCTTCGAGACCGTGACCCTCGTCTACGCCGGCGAGCTCGAGCACCGCGATTCCGCCGGCAACGGCGGGCGCATCGGCCCCGGCGACGTCCAGTGGATGACGGCGGCATCCGGCATCCTGCACGAGGAGTTCCACTCCGAGCGCTTCACGCGCGAGGGCGGGACGATGTCGATGATGCAGCTCTGGGTGAACCTGCCGGCGCGCGCCAAGCTGTCGAAGCCGCGCTACCAGACGATCCTCGACGAGACGATCCCGCGGGTCGCGCTCGGCGACGCGGGAACGCTTCGCGTCGTCGCCGGCGAATACGAGGGGCGCAAGGGTCCCGCCGAGACCTTCACGCCGATGTCGGTCTGGGACCTGCGCCTCGCGGCGGGCCGGTCGGCGACCCTCGCGACGCCGGAGGGCCACACGACGGCCATCGTGCCGATGCAGGGCCTCGCCCGCGTCAATGACTCGCACCGCGCGGGCCCGGCGCAGCTCGTGCGCTTCGCGCGCGAGGGCGGGGCGTTCAAGATCGAGGCCGAGGGCGACGGGGAGCTGACCGCGCTCGTGCTCTCGGGCCAGCCGATCGGCGAGCCCGTCGTCGGCTACGGGCCGTTCGTGATGAACAGCGAGCGCGAGATCGCTGAGGCCTTCGCGGACTTCCAGTCCGGACGCTTCGGCCGGATGTGAGGGCCGCGCGGGCGCGGCCCGCGCGCCCCTTTTTGGAGCCGGAGTGTGCATTCCGTCACCCGGCCGGCCCCGATTCCTGACCCGCTTCACAGTTGGCCGATGGCCGGCTGAGGCTACATATGTCCACTCGAAAGCCGCCCCGGTGGTGCGGCCGCGCCGGGAGATTGCGCCAACGTCATGTCGCCGGTCCCTGACACGCCCGACGCCCCCGCGGAGCACCAGCCCTTCGCCGCCGGCTGGACCGGCGCACTCGCGGTCGGGCTCTTCATCTATATCGCGATCTCGCTGCTGCTGACGTACGGCGAGGGCGGCGGCGGCCCGGTATTCGAGTTCTTCAAGCTGTTCTCGGATTTCCCGGCGAGCGCGGGCTCCGCGGTGCTCGCGACGGTCGCGGCACGGCACGGCACGGACCCGGCGGTGCGGCGGACCTGGGCCTACCTCGCCGCGACGATGTGGGTCTACACGATCGGCAACGTCCTGAACTCGGCCTACTGGCTCTTCGGCGTCGACCCCTTCCCCTCCGTCGGCGACGTCTTCTTCCTCGGCTTCTACCCCCTGCTGTTCGCGGCGATCTTCACGGCGATCCGCGCCGCGGCGGTACGCATCCAGTGGGGTCGGCTCGCCCTCGATGCGACCATCCTGATGCTGGGCTTCGGCGCCTTCTTCTGGTTCTTCGTGATCGGCCCCGCCTCCGCCGCCGACCGGGACCCGGACGTCATCAAGTACGTCCTGACCCAGACCTACATCGCGCTCAACTGCCTCGTGCTGCTCGCCTTCGGCATCCTGCTGATGCACGGCGGCGCGGGGGCCATCGCGCGCCGCACGCTGATCCTCCTGACCATCGGCTTCGCCACGATGCAGCTCGCCGACCTCGTCTGGGCGATGGCGAAGATCACCGGCAGCTACCTGCCGGGCGGCATGTCGGACGCGATCTACCTCTCCTGCTACGCGGCGCTCATCGCCGCGGCGCGCGAGCAGCTGCGCGGCCCGGCCGCGCCGCGCCGCGAGGTGACCGCCGTCGGCAGCGCGCTCGTGCAGGGCATGCCCTACGTCGCCATGCTGGTTTCCTTCCTCGTGCTCGTCTACGTCGAGAGCAGCTCGATGTCGAGCCCGGCGACCGCCATGACGGTCATCATCTTCGCGCTGACGCTGCTCGTGATGCTGCGCCAGGGCGTGATCTCCCGCGACGACGCGCTGCTGCGCGAGCGCCGCGCGGCAGGCATGGTCGAGGCCCGCTACGCCTCGCTGATCCGGAACGCCTCCGACGTCATCATGATCGCCGACGTGGACGGGCGGCTGCGCTTCGCCTCGCCCGCCGCCGAGCGCACCTTCGGCGTGCACCCCGACGAGCTCGCGGGCCGCAACCTGCTCGACCTCTGGGCCGACGGGGACCGCGAGCGGCTCGTGGCGTTCCTCGCCGAGGTCGCAGTGACCCGCGGCCGCACGGTCGGCCCGGTCGAGGTCACGGTCGGGAACGGCACGCGCCGCAGCACGCTCGAGAGCGTCGGCAGCAACCTGCTCGACGACCCCGCCATCGCGGGCCTCGCGCTCAATTTCCGCGACGTGAGCGAGCGCAAGGCGCTCGAGGAGCAGCTCCGCCAGCTCGCCTTCCACGACCCCCTGACGCTGCTTGCGAACCGCTTCCTGTTCCGGAACCGCGTGCAGCACGCGCTCGCGCTCGCGCAGCGAACGCGCCAGCGCGTCGCCGTGATGTTCCTCGACCTCGACAACTTCAAGAACGTCAACGACTCCCTGGGCCACGATGCGGGAGACCGGCTGCTGCAGGCCTGCGCCCAGCGCCTCGTCAAGTCGACCCGGCCCTCGGATACGGTCGCGCGCCTCGGCGGCGACGAGTTCGCGATCCTGCTCGAGGGCATCAGCGAGGAGGCGGACGTCGAGAGGGTCGCGGCGACGATCACGCGATCCTTCGACGAGCCGCTGCAGCTCGACGGCAGCGACACCTGGATGGCGGCGAGCATCGGCATCGCCTTCTCGGAGCCGGACGACGACACGGAACAGCTGCTGCGCAACGCCGACATCGCGATGTACAACGCGAAGGCCGCCGGCAAGGCGCGCTTCGTCGTCTTCCAGCCGCGCATGCAGGAGCAGCTGCGCGAGCGGCTCCGGCTGGAGGAGGACATCAACCGGGCGCTCGAGCGCGGCGAGTTCTTCCTCGAATACCAGCCGGTTGTCGACCTCTCGCGGCGCGAGATCCTCGGCGTCGAGGCCCTGGTTCGCTGGAACCACCCCGAGCAGGGCCTCGTGATGCCGGGCGCCTTCATCCCGACGGCCGAGGAGTCCGGCCAGATCGTGGAGCTCGGCCGATGGGTCCTCACGGAAGCCTGCCGCGCCGTGCGCGCCTGGCGCGACTCGATCGCCGCGGGCGAGGGCCTCCGGGTCGCCGTGAACATCTCCGGGCGCCACCTGCAGCACGCGGACCTCGTCGCCGACGTGCGCAACGCCCTCGAGGTCTCCGGCCTCGAGCCGGAAAACCTCGTCATCGAGCTCACCGAGAGCACGATCATGCACAACACCGAGGTCAACCTCGCCCGCTTCCGCGAGCTGAAGGCCCTCGGCGTCAGGCTCGCGATCGACGACTTCGGGATGGGCTACTCGTCCCTGTCCTACCTGCACCGGTTCCCGATCGACATCCTGAAGATCGACCGCTCCTTCGTCGGGCGGCTTAGCGAGGAAGGCGACGGCCCGGAGCTCGCGCGCGCGGTCGTGATGCTCGGCGAGACGCTGGGGCTCGAGACGGTCGCCGAGGGCGTCGAGCACGAGGAGCAGGTCGCGAAGCTGCTGGCGCTCGGCTGCGTCGCGGCCCAGGGCTTCCTGTTCGCGCGCTCCTCGGCGCTCGCGGACGTCTCCGCGATGCCGTTCTGCGCGCGCCGCGCGGAGCTTCGAAACGCCACCGCCCATGCCGAGCGCCTGACGGCGACCGGCCGGTTCAACGTCAGCCCGTCGCGGACGCGGTCGGTGGCCTGACCAGCCAGGAGGGGACAGTCACCTTTGCGCCAAGGCGCGCAAAGGTGACAGTCCCCTACTCCTTCCTCCAGGCGATCTCGCCGCCGATCACCGTCATCACCGGCTGCGACTTCGGGATCTCGGCCTCGGGGATGGTCATCCAGTCCGTGGACCAGACGCTGTAGTCGGCGAGCTTGCCCGGCTCGATCGTGCCGCGGTCCTTCTCCTCGAAGGCGGCGTAGGCCGCGCCCCGCGTCAGGATCGCGAGCGCCTCGTCGCGCGTCAGGCGCTGGTCGAGTCCCCAGTCCGGCCCCGCGAACCCGTCCAGCGTGCGCCGTGCCACCGCCGCGTAGAACTCGACGCGCGGGTCGCCGGCCTCGACGGGCGCGTCCGTGCCGCCGGCCAGGATGGCGCCGGCGTCCAGGAACTTCCGCCAGGCGTAAGCCTCGCCGATGCGCCCGGGGCCGAGGCGCGCCGGCGCGAACAGCATGTCGCTGATCGCGTGCGAGGCCTGCATGGAGGCGACCACCCCGAGCTTCGGGAAGCGGGCGATGTCGGCGTCGGCGACGACCTGCGCGTGCTCGATGCGGAAACGGGGCTCGGCGACGGGCCGCCCCGCGGGAGGGACGGCGGCAAACGCCTTTTCGTACTGGTCGAGCACGACCCGGTTGCCGCGGTCGCCGATCGCATGCGTCTCGACCTGGATGCCGCGCTCGAGCGCCCGGGTCGCGACGCGCAGGATCTCCTCCGGGGGCGTCACAAAGAGCCCCTGGCTCCCCGGCGCGTCGCTGTAGGGCGACTCCAGCGCGGCGCCGCGGCTGCCGAGCGCGCCGTCGATGTACAGCTTGATGGCGCGCACGGTGAGCCGCGGGTCGCAGCTCTCGTAGCCCCGGCCGGCTTCGAGCAGCTTCTCGGCGTCGGGGCCCGGCCCGCCGATCGCGGCATAGACGCGAAGCTTCATGCGCCCCGCGGCATACAGCCGGCAGAGCTGCTCGATCTCGCGCCAGCCCGTGCCGGCGTACTGCAGCTGCGTCCAGCCCTCGCTCACGTAGGTGGCGGCGACGACTTCGAGCCGCCGCGCCAGTTCCTCGTCGGTCGGCGCGGGCACGTGCCGCCAGGCGAGGTCCATCGCGTTGTCGACGAGCATGCCCGTCGCCTCGCCCGTCGCCGGGTCGCGCAGGATCTGGCCGCCGGGCGGGTCGGGCGTGTCGCGGGTGATGCCCATCGCCTCGAGCGCCTTCGTGTTGACGACGACGGCGTGGCCGTCCACGCGCGAGAGGACGACCGGGCGGCCGCTCACGACGGCATCGAGGTCCTGGCGCGTCGGGAATACCGCGGGCGTCCACCGCGACTCGATCCAGTTCGCTCCGACGAGCCAGGCGGCATTGTCCACGCGCGCGCGCTCGGCGAGCCGGCGCTGGAGACCCGCGACGCTTTCGACGCCGGTCAGGTCGAAGCCGAGTTCGCGGTCGCCGATGTCGGCGAGGTGGGCGTGGGCGTCGGAAAGTCCCGGCAGCACGGTCGCGCCCGCGAGGTCGACGACTTCCGAGCCGGCCGGCGCGCGGGCGCGCGCCGTGTCCGCGTCGCCGACGAACGCGACGCGCTCGCCGACCGGGAGCACGGCCTCGGCGCGCGGCGCGGCCGGATTTCCGGTGTACACGCGGCCGTTGACGAGTAGGAGCGCGGGCGCCTCCGCGGACGCGGCGGCCGAGCACAGGCACAGGCAGGCGGCGTAGAGCCGGCGCATGGCGGTCAGCCCGCCGCTTTCTGGTTCTTCACGACGTTCGTCGCGAGCGCGATCATCGAGGCGACGTCCGAGAGGTTCGCAGGCACGATCAGCGTGCTCTGCGCCTCGGTCGCGAGCGTCCCGAACTGCTTCACGTATTCCTCCGCGATGCGCAGCTGCATCGCCTCGATGCCGCCCCGGCCGGCGAGCGCCTCGCCCACCTGGCGCAGGCCCTCGGCGGTCGCGTTCGCGACCGCGAGGATGGCCGCCGCCTGGCCCTGGGCCTCGTTGATCTGCTGCTGCTTGTTGGCCTCGGACTCCTTGATGACGCGCTGCTTCTCGCCCTCGGCCTGGTTGATCTTGGCGTCACGCTCGCCCTCGGAGGTCAGCACGACCGCTCGCTTCTCGCGCTCGGCCCGCATCTGCTTCTCCATGGCGGAGAGCACGTCCTTCGGCGGATTGATGTTCTTGATCTCGTAGCGCAGCACCTTGACGCCCCAGGGCGCGGAGGCCTTGTCGAGCTCGGACACCACGTTCGCGTTGATGGTCGCGCGCTCTTCGAAGGTGCGGTCGAGCTCGATCTTGCCGATCTCGCTGCGCAGCGTCGTCTGCGCGAGCTGGATGATCGCGAAGCGGTAGTTCGTGATGCCGTAGGAGGCCTTGCTGGCGTCCAGCACCTGCAGGTAGAGCACGCCGTCCACGCCGACCTGCACGTTGTCGCGCGTGATGCAGACCTGCTCGGGGATGTCCATCGCCTCTTCCTTGAGGTTGTGCTTGTAGGCGACCCGGTCGATGAACGGGACGAGGATGTGGAATCCGGCCTGGATCGTCCGGTTGTAGCGGCCGAGCGTCTCGACCACGTAGGCGCCCTGCTGGGGTACGACGACCGCGGTCTTCGCGACGACGATGAGCGCGAGGATCGCGACGACGAAGACGACGTACATGGATTCCATGCCTGGCTACTCCGGCTTGACGTGCAGGGTGAGTCCGTCGATGCGCGCGATCACCGCCTCGCGGCCCGCCTCGATGGCGGTGGCGCCCTCGTTGCGGGCGGTCCAGCTCGACCCGCGGTACTCGACGCGGCCGCTCTCGCCGGGCTCGAGGCGGGATTCGAGGCGCACGCGGTCGCCGACGGTCAGGCGCTCCTCCACGTGGCCGCTGCGGTTCCGCACGAGCTCGTACAGGCGCCTGCGGAAGGACACCATCGCGGCCACCGCGAGCGCGGAAAACACCAGCCACTGGGCCCATTCCGGCAGGTCGAGGCCGAACAGGCCGAGCAGGCCGACGACCGCGGCCGACAGGCCGACGAAGACGAGGTAGAACTGCGCGTCGATGACGAACATCTCGACGCCGAGCAAGCCGATCCCGAGGACCAACCACGCCCACCAAGGCATCCGCGACCCCCTTGCGCGCGCCGCGCGCCGACCCCGTCCCCATCCACTTTAACCGATCCCAAACTCGCGTATTGCCGGCGAGCCGCGGCGGACGCTAGCCTCCCGCATCCTCGGCCAACCCGGACGCGACCCATGAAGCCGCTGCTCGCCGCCCTCGCCGCCCTTCCCGCCGCCGCCTTCGCGGCGGACGCGGGCCTGCCGCCCGCGCAGCAGGAACTGTTCGACGCCGAGCGCGCATTCGTCCGGCTCGCAGCCGAGAAGGGATTCCGCGATTCCTTCTACACGTACTTCGCCGACGACGGCATAGCCTTCAACCCGCACCCGTTCCGCGTGCGCACGACGCTCGCCGGCGCGCCGCCCTCGCCCGGCCCGATGGGCGCGACCTGGGCGCCCGTCTACGGCGACATCTCGGCCGCAGGCGACCTCGGCTGGGACACGGGTCCCCTGGTGTTCGAAGGCAAGGACGGCGCGCCGGACCGGCACGGCATGTTCTTCTCGATCTGGAAGCGGCAGGCGGACGGCAGCTTCAAGGTCGTGCTCGACATCGGCAGCGACACGCCCTCGGCCGTCGTCCCGCTCGACGAGCCGGTGCACAGCTCCTGGCGGCCCGGCGACCGTCCCGCGAGCGACGCGGGGGCGGCGAAGCCCGGGCTGGAGGCCGCCGAGCGCGCCTTCCTCTCGGCGGCCGCGACGGAAGGCATCGGGCGCGCCTACGCGAGTGCCCTTGCCGGGGACGCGCGGGTCCACCGGCCCGGCGCGATGCCCGTGACCGGCACCGCGCTCGCCGCGTGGACGGCCGGCCAGTCCGCGAAGCTGCGCGGAGAGGTCCTCGCGTCCCACGTCGCGGCCTCGGGCGACCTGGGGTACGCCTGGGGAAACTACGAAGCACTCGGCGAGCCCGCGGCCGCTGGCTACTTCGCGCGCGTCTGGAAGCGCGGCGCCGACGGCGACTGGCGCATCGTCATGGACACGGTGAGCCCGGTGCCGGCCGGCGTGAAGCCGCTCACCGCCGAGCTGATGCAGGCCGAGACGCCGTACCTCGAGGGACGCTGGGCCGAGGCGGAAGCCGCATACCAGGCCTACGTGGATGCAAACCCCGGCAATGCCTTCGCCTGGAACCGGCTCGGCACCGCGCAGGTGGCACAGAAGAAATATGCCGCCGCGGTCCGGAACCTCGAGCGCGCGATCGAGATCGGCGGCGGCTCCGGCGTCGACTACTACAACCTCGCCTGCGCCTATGCGCTCACGGGCGAGGCCGACAAGGCCCTCGACAACGTCGAGCGCGCCATCGGCGCCGGCGTCAGGCGGCGCGCGCAGTTCGAGTCCGACCCCGACCTCGCTTCGCTGCGGGAACTGCCGCGCTTCAGGGAATTGCTCGCGCCGCTCCCCTGACCCGTTCCAGCCTTGGCCCCAGAGCGTGACGCCGGTCGCACTCCGGCGCCGCGCCAATGGCCCATGGCGTGAAATCGGTCATTCCGCCGACCGCCGATTTTCCGTAACTTGGCGACATATCATGATCGCGAAGCCGCCAAGTCACTGATTGGCGAAGGGATTTTGTGAGACGGGCAGCGCTCCCCGCTTTGGTGCAGCTGATCCTGGCCCTCGCCTGGCCGGCGGCGGCGGCGGGTGCGCCCGTCGGTTCCGAACTCCTCGACCTCAGCATCGAGGAGCTTGCCGATCTCAAGGTCACTTCCGCCTCGCGCATTCCCGAAAGCATCCGCACGACGCCGGCCTCGGTCTTCGTCATCACCGGCGACGAGATCCGCCGCTCCGGCGTCACCAGCATCCCGGAGGCGCTTCGCCTCGCGCCGGGCGTCGAGGTCGCGCGGCGCAGCGCCTTCGAATGGTCGGTCACGATCCGCGGCTTCAACAGCGACCTCGCCAACAAGCTGCTGGTGCTGGTCGACGGCCGCAGCGTCTATTCGCCGCTGTTCGCGGGCGTCTTCTGGGACATCCAGGACACCCTCCTGGAGGACATCGACCGCATCGAAGTCGTGTCCGGGCCCGGCGGCACGCTCTGGGGCGCCAACGCCGTCAACGGCGTCATCAACATCATCACGCGATCCGCCGCCGACACGCGAAGCACCTACGGCGAGCTCCTCGCTGGCGACGAGGATCGACTCATCGGGGGCCTTCGCTACGGCGGGACGCTCGCGAACGGCGTCAATGCGCGCGCCTACCTCAAGTACGTCGAGCGAGACCCCTCCCTGACAGGCGGCGACGAGGCGGTCGACGGCATGGTCATGTCGCGCGCCGGTTTCCGGCTCGACTGGGATGCGGCGGAGGCGGACAGCTTCACCGTGCTCGGGGACGCCTACACCGGCGAGACGGACGGCATCTTCCAGGAGGAATTCACGATCGGCACGCTGCCGTCGGGGACCTTCCGCGACTCGGTGGACCTCTCCGGCGTCAACCTGCTCGGGCGCTGGCAGCGCCGCCTCGCCGGGAACGCGAGCCTGCAGCTCCAGGCCTACTTCGACCACACGCAACGCGACATCCCGAACACCTACGGCGAGCGGCGCGACACCTTCGACCTCGATTTCCAGCACCACCTGCCGATCGGGGAACGCCACGACTTCCTGTGGGGACTGACTTACCGCGACACGCGCGACCACATCCGCAACACGCTGTTCGCGAGCTTCGATCCACCGAGCCGCGACGTGCTCCAGTACGGCGTCTTCGCCCAGGACCGCATCGCGCTGCGGCCGGACGCCCTGTTCCTCACGGTCGGCGCCAAGGTCAGCCACAACGACTACACGGGCGTCGAGACCCAGCCGAACGTCCGCCTCGCCTGGCGGGTGGACGCCCGCCAGTCCCTGTGGACGGCCGTCTCCCGCAGCGTCCGGACGCCTTCGCGCCTGGACGACGACCTCGTGCTCACCGTCCCGGCGTCGGCCCCCGGCATTCCGCTGCCTTTCTATTTCATCGTCACGGGCAACGACGACATCAAGTCCGAGGAGCTCGTCGCCTATGAGGCGGGCTACCGGTTCCAGCCGACCGACCGGTTCTCGTTCGACGTCTCGCTGTTCCACAACGACTACGACGACCTGCAGACCAACGAGCCGGACGAGCCGATCCTCGTGCTGGTGCCGCCGCAGCCGTACGTGATCGTGCCGAGCCACCTCGACAGCCTGATGCGAGGGCAATCCTCGGGAGGCACGGCCGTCTTCAACTGGGAGCCGATGGCGAACTGGCGCCTGCGCGCGCAATACGCCTACCTCGACCTCCACCTCGAGACCAAGCCGTCGAGCCTCGCCGCCGCGTCGCCCGCCGTCGCCGGCAACAGCCCTGAGCACCAGGCGGCGATCTACTCGTTCCTCGACCTGCCGCGGGACGTCTCCGTCTACGCGGGCGTCCGCTACGTCAGCGAGCTGCCGAACCAGGCCGTGCCCTCGTACGTCGCAGTCGACGCGAACGTCTCCTGGCGCTTCCGGCCGGGGGCCGCCGTCTCGCTGGCTGTCCAGAACCTGACCGACGACACGCACCCCGAATTCGAGGGCGGCACGGGCAACCTGATCGAGCGCAGCGCCTACCTCAAGCTGCAGTGGTCGTTCTGAGCCCGCCGTGAACGCCCAATTCTCGGAGAACGACGCCCGGGGCTCCTCGTCCGAGCCCATCCGCGTCCTCATGATCGAGGACAACCCGGCCGACGTGGAGCTGGTCCTCGCGCAGATGCGGCGGGACGGGCTGGAGGCGGTGCACCGGGTCACCTGCGAGGAGCACGGCTTCCGCAGCGCGCTGATCGAGTTCGCGCCCAACCTCATCCTCTCGGACTTCTCGCTGCCGCGGTTCGACGGCCTCTCGGCGCTCGCCATCGCGCGCGAGATCGCGCCCCACGTGCCCTTCATCTTCGTGTCCGGCACGATCGGCGAGGAGCGCGCCATCAACGCGCTGAAGAACGGCGCCTACGACTACGTCCTCAAGGACAACCTGCGGAGGCTTGTGCCGGCGATCCAGGGCGCGCTGCGCGCCGCGGAGACATCGCGCTCGCGCGACCTCGCGCTCGCGATGCTGCGCCGGAGCGAGTCGCGGCTGCAGGACATCATCAACTCGTCCGCCGACTGGGTGTGGGAATGCGACGAGATGTACCGGTTCACGTTCTCGAGCCCGAGCGTGATGAAGATCCTCGGGCACGACCGCCACGCGATCCTGCAGGCGCCGGTCTTCGACTTCGTGAGCGGCGCCGACCGGGAACGGCTACGCGACGCATTCGACGCCTGCGCCGCCGGCGCCGAGAACGGCTCGCCGGTCGTGCTGCGCTGGGTACACCGGGACGGCCGGGTGCGCTGGCTGGAACGGACCATGACTGCGCTGCGCGGCGACGACGGCGCCCTGCGCGGCTTCCGCGGCATCGACCGCGACGTCTCGCTGCGCAAGCTGCAGGAGATGCGCATCGCGCGCCTCAACCGTGCGGTCGGCTTCCTGAGCGGCATCAACTCGGCGATCGTGCGCATCCGCGACCGCGAGGAGCTGCTGCACGAGGCCTGCCGGCTCGCGGTGCAGGTCGGCGAGTACTCCATGGCGACGATCTACCTGAAGCAGGCGGGCGGCAAGGAGCCCTTCGTGCACCGGGCGGTGAGCGCCGCGCTCGCGGGATCCCGCCGGCCGTTCCGCGAGCCGCTCCACGGTCCGGGGCCCGTCGGGCGCGCGATGACCGAGAAGGTTCGCGTGCTCCTGCCCGACATCGCCGACCCGTCGGTCGAGATCCCGGAGCGCGCCAAGCTGCTGGGCATGGGCCTGCAGGCCTGCATCGCGCTGCCGCTCGTCGTGGACGGCACGCCCATCGGCGTGTTCCTGCTGCACGCCAACGAGAAGAACGCCTTCGGCGAGCGTGAGCTCGCCCTGCTCGACCAGGTGACCGGCAACATCACCTTCTCGCTGCAGTACCTGCACAGTCGCGAGAGCATCGAGTACCTCGAATACTTCGACACGCTCACGGCGCTCGCGAACCGCACGCTCTACCTGCAGCGACTCCAGAACGCGATCCACGCGACGGGCCGCGACAACGGCGCGCTGACGCTGCTCGTGTTCGACATCGCGGGGCTCACCGTCATCAACGACGGCCTCGGCCACCACGCGGGCGACCTCGTCCTGCAGCTGGTCGCCGAGCGCCTCAAGGACGTCTTCCGGGACTCGGGCGTGCTCTGCCACCTCGGCGGCGGCTCGTTCGCCGTCTTCTCGACGCACCCCGAAGGCGGCACGGACGCGACCACGGTGCTCCGGGAGCGCGTCGAGCTCCTGTTCGAGCAGCCGTTCCAGGTGCGCGACGAGGAGCTCCGGCTCAGCGTGCGAGCGGGATTCGCGGAATACCCCGAGGACGGCAAGGACGCCGAGGCGCTCCTGCACCACGCGCAGACGGCGCTCGACCACGCGAAGGAGTCGGGCGAGATGTTCATGCGCCACCGCCCGGACATGAACATCGCGGCCTCGGAACGCCTCAGCCTGACGAGCCGCCTGCGCGCGACCGCCGCGCAGCAGCAGTTCGAGCTCCACTACCAGCCGAAGCTGCGCCTGCGCGACGACACGGTCGAGGGCGTCGAGGCGCTGCTGCGCTGGCCGGGCACCGACGTGTCGCCGGCCGTGTTCGTGCCGCTGCTCGAGTCGATCGGTCTGATCGGCGAGGTCGGCAAGTGGGTCCTCGGCCGGGCCCTCACGGAAGGCCAGCACTGGCGCGCCGACGGCCGGGGCGATGCGCTGCGCATCGCCGTCAACGTCTCGGCGATCCAGCTGCGCCGCGAGACCTTCGCCGAGGAGGTGCTGCAGGCCGCGGCCGCCATACCCGGCGGCGCCTCGCGGCTCGAGCTCGAGGTGACGGAGAGCGCGCTGATGCAGGACCCGCGCCGCGCCTGCGCGATCCTCGCGCAGCTCAGGGAGGCCGGCATCACGATCTCGATCGACGACTTCGGCACCGGGCATTCCTCGCTCCAGTCCCTGTCGCAGCTGCCGGTCGACGTCCTGAAGATCGACCGCACGTTCGTCAGGGACATCGCCACGAACGACCGGCACCGGACCCTGGTGCAGACGACGATCACGCTCGCGAAATCGTTCGGCATGACGACGATCGCCGAGGGCGTCGAAACCCGCCTGCAGGCGGAGATCCTGAAGCGGCTCGGCTGCGACGCGATCCAGGGCTACTACATCGCGCGCCCGGTATCGGCGCGCGAGTTCGGCGACTGGATCTCGGCCTGGCGACCGGCGGTCAAGTGCGTGCCCCCGTACTGACGGCATTCCTCGTCGCCGCGACGATGGCGCTCGCGCCCGCGGCAACGCCCGTGCGCGCCCAGAGCCCTGCCGTCAGCGCGCAGACCGTGAAGGCGGCGTTCCTCTGCAAGTTTCCCGGCTACGTCGATTGGCCGGCCGGCGCCGACCCGGCGGACCGCCCCCTCACCATCGGGGTGCTGGGGTCGCCCGCGATGGCGGACGAGCTCGTCCGCCTGACCTCGGACCGCAAGGTCGGCGAGCGACCCGTCGAGGTCCGCGCCGTGAAGGGGGGCGACTCCCTGGCCGGGCTGCAGGTCCTGTACGTCGGGAACGGCACGGCCGAGGAGCTCCCGCAGTCGCTGGCGCCAGCGCGCAGCCTCCCCATCCTGGTCGTGACCGACGCGCCGGGCGCGCTCGCGAGCGGCAGCGTGATCAACTTCACCGTGGAACGGGATCGGGTGCGGTTCGAGGTGTCCCTGCCGGCCGCCGAGCGCAGCGGCCTCAAGCTGAGCTCGCGCCTGCTCGCGGTCGCGCAGCGGGTCGAGCGCGAGCCGGGTCCCTGAACGATGGAGATCCGCACTTCCATCCACCGGAAGTTCGCGCTCGTCACGCTGCTGACGGCCGCGATCGCCCTCGCCATCACCGGCACGGCGATGCTCTTCTACGATCTCCGAAGCTTCCGCAGCGCCTGGATCACGGACCTCGACGCGCAGGCCGGGATCGTCGGGTTCGCGGCCGCGCCCGCGATCGAGTTCCAGGACCCGCAGACGGCGGCCGCCTACCTGGCCTCGCTCCGCGGCAAGCCGACGATCATGGCGGCGGCGATCTACTCGGCCTCGGGCTCGCGCTTCGCGAGCTACGTCGCCGAGGGCGCTCCTGCCGTCGAATTCCCCGCCCTCCCGGGCACCGACGGCCACCGGCTGGGCGGGAGCGAGGTCGAGCTCTTCCGCCGCATCGTCTCGGGGCCCGAGATCCTCGGCACCGTGTACATCCGGGCGCGCTACGACGTCGCCGCCCGGCTGTGGCGCTACGTCGGCATCTGCGGCGCGGCCATGGCGTTCAGCCTCCTGGCCGCGTTCCTCGTCTCGCAGCGCGTGCAGCGCATCGTCACGGCGCCCATCCTCGAGATCGCGCGGGTCGCCCGCGACGTCATGGACCGGCGGGACTTCTCGGCGCGCGCCAAGCAGGCCTCCGACGACGAGATCGGCGTCCTCGCCCAGGCGTTCAACGGCATGC
>DASSUY010000199.1:0-4057 GCA_035706525.1 Steroidobacteraceae bacterium | reverse complement strand
GCGTGCCGATCGGATCGGTACGCCATGACCGCAGCAGGGACCGAAGGGCCCGGCATCCGGGCCCTTCGGTTCGTCCGACGAGCCGCCCGGGCCAGTGCCTGGGCGGCGTCATACTGCGTCGCACAAGGACGGCGGCCGCGCCACCAGGGAGCCCGCTCACGATGCCTCGCCACTGGCTGCAAGCCCTGCCCATCGCCCTGCTGCTCGCGGCCTGCGACAACGGGAGCGACGGCAACAACGGGTCGCCCGATCCTGACCCGCCCGATCCTCAACCCGGAGAGCTGATCGGCGAGGCCACGCTGCGGGGGACGTTCTCGCCCCCCGAGTTGCTCGCGCTAGCCGCGACGGACGAGATTACCCAGGCGATCCTCGAGGAAGCGCTGAGCCCGCGCTGCGCGATCAGCGTCTACCATTTCGACTACCAGACCGAGGACCCGGCAGGCGAGACGACGCCCGCCTCCGGCGCCCTGATGCTGCCGAACGATTCGGCGACCGGCTGCCAGGGCGAGCGGCCGGTCGTGCTCTACGCGCACGGCACGAACACGGACAGGGACTACGACCTCTCGGACCTCGAGTCCTCCGACAACACGGAAGCGCTCCTGGTCGCGGGCATGCTCGCGGCCGAAGGCTACATCGTGGTCGCGCCGAACTACGTCGGTTACGACACGTCCACGCTCGGTTACCACCCCTACCTGAACGGCGAGCAGCAGTCGAAGGACATGATCGATGCGCTCACGGCGGCGCGGAGCGCGCTGCCGCTCGCGAAAGCCCCGGACACGACGGACGGCGGCAAGCTCCTCGTCACCGGCTATTCGCAGGGCGGCTTCGTCGCGATGGCGACGCACCGGGCCCTGCAGGATGCGGGCGAAACGGTGACGGCTTCCGCGCCGATGTCGGGCCCGTACGCGCTCACCGCCTTCAGCGATGCGATCTTCCAGGGCCGCGTCACGGGCGCCTCGCCCGTCAACCTCACGCTGCTGCTCACGAGCTACCAGCGCGCCTATGGCGACCTCTACGACGATCCGGAGGAAGCCTTCGAGCCGCAATACGCGCCAGAAATCGAGGGCCTGCTGCCGAGCACCGCCTCGCTCAGCGAGCTCGTCGGCGACGGGAAGATCCCCGACACCGCCCTCTTCAGCAGCACGCCGCCGGACCCGGCGTACGCGGACGTGACGCCCGCCACGGAGCCGGCGAGCCTCGCCCCCGTCTTCGCGCTCGGCTTCGGCGAAGACCACCTGCTGACCAACGACTTCCGGCTCGCGTACCTCGAGGACGCCGCCGTGAACCCCGACGGCGGGTTTCCGGCCGTGACGGATGGCTTGCCGCCCGCGGAGCCGGCGAATCCGCTGCGCCTGGCGCTGAAGGCGAACGACCAGCGGAGCTGGATACCGGATGCGCCGGTCCTCCTCTGCGCGGGACACGGCGACCCGGCCGTGCTCTACCTGAATACCGAGCTCATGCAGGCGCACTGGGCATCGGCCGGCGACGTCACCGTGCTCGACATCGACTCGGACGTCGAGAGCGGCGATCGGTACGAGGACGAGAAGGAAGGCTTCGCGGCGGTGAAGGCCCTCGTCGAGCTCGCGGGCGGCGACGACGACGTGCTGGAGAACTACCACGCGGGCCTCGTCGCGCCGTTCTGCCTCCGCGCCGCGCGACGCTTCTTCGACGGCTTCTAGATCCGCACCGGGCTGACGAAGCCCTCGGGCTTCAGCGCGAGCACTGCGCAGGAGAGCCGCTTGAGCACGCGCTCGGAGGTGTTGCCGACGAGCAGCACCGCGATCCCGCCGCGGGCGACGGTGCCCATCACGACGAGGTCGATCCCCTCCGCCACCGCGTAGCGCGGGATGACGTCCTCCGCGTCGCCGCGGCGCAGCTTCACGTTGGCATCGGGCAACCGGCCCTTGAACGGCCGCGCGAGATAGTCGAGCGAGGAGCGCGCAAGCGCCCGGACCTGGCGCGTGTACCGCGCCATCTCCCGGCGCGGAATCCTGATCCGGAGCGCCTTTTCCCCGTAGACGGTCCAGGCGTGCAGCAGCTCGGGCGGCGGCGCCCGCAGGCCCTCCGCGACCCGCATCGCGGCCGCGACGATCTCGACGTTCAGAGCCTGTTCGTCCGTGTCGCGGCTGCTCGCGTTGACGGCCGCAAGGATCCTCGGCCGCTTCGCGACCCTGCCGTGCGGGACGAGGAGGACCGGACAGGGGCACTTGCGCAGGAGCTCCATCGCGACGGCGCCGAACGGCGTCGGCCGCTTCGCGGCGAGGTCTCGCGAATGGGAGCGCACGACGAGGTCGTGGCCCGCGCCGAGCACTTCCTCGATCAGCTCGATCGCCGGCCGGCCCGCCAGCAGGCGCGCCCGCGCGGGGATGTCGAGCTCCTGCGCCATCCGCGCGAGCCGCTCGCGCCGCAGCTCGACCATGCGCCGGACGTAGGTCGTGGCCAGGAAATTCTCGACTTCCGAGGGCAGCGACAGGACGTCGCAGACGGTCAGCTTCGCCTCGAAGGCCTTCGCCAGCATCAGCGCCCAGTCGAGCGCAGGGTGCGCATTCGCGGTCGCGTCGACGTCGACGAGGATGCTCCGGTACATGTCACATGTTCGTCTGTTCAGGCGGCACGCCGGCGGGCAGCGGGGCCGCAGGCGTCGCGCCGCCGGCGGCCTTTACGGCGGCGCCGAGGCCGTAGCAGCTCATCGAGACCGAGCCCATCGCGTAGCCGCGCACGAGCGGATCGGGCGCCCTGCCCTCGGCCGCGGCGAGTCCCGCGAGGTAGAGCAACGGGATGAAGTGGTCGGGCGTCGGCACGGCGAGGCCGTAGTCGGGATGCTCCGTCGAACGGAGCACCTCACCGGGCGCGCGCTCCAGTAGTTCCGCCACGCGGTCGTCGAAGCGCTCGGCCCAGTCGTAGGCCATCGTCGGCCGGTTCCACTGCAGCCGGCCGAGGTTGTGCACGATGTTGCCGCTCGCGAGGATCATGACGCCGCGCTCGCGCAGCGGGGCGAGCCGGGCTGCCAGGTGGAGGTGATAGTCGAGCGGCTTCAATGCGTTTATCGAGAGCTGCACGACCGGCACGTCGGCTTCCGGATAGACGTGCGCCAGCACCGACCAGGTGCCGTGGTCCAGCCCCCACTGGTCCCGGTCGAGGCCGACCCAGTGCGGCTTCACGACGTCCGCGACCTCCTCCGCCAGCTCGGGGCTGCCCGGCGCGGGGTATTGGACGTCGAACAGCGCCTGCGGAAAGCCGTAGAAGTCGTGGATGGTCCTGGGCGTCGGCATGGCGGTCACTGCGGTCGCGCCGATGTACCAGTGCGCCGAGACGACCAGCAGGGCCCGGGGCCGCGGCAGCTGCACGCCGATCGCGCGCCAGACGTCGGTGAACGAGTTGCGCTCGAGGGTGTTCATCGGGCTTCCGTGCCCGATGAACAGCGCAGGCTGTTTTCGCTTCTGCACCGGGTCCATCATGCAACTATGGTCCAGGCGGATCGGCAGGACAAATCGGGCAGAAGGAGGTTTCGATGGCGCAATACAAGGTCGGATACCTGGTCGGCAGCCTGGCGAAGGCGTCCATCAACCGCAAGCTCGCCCGGGCGCTCGTCCGGCTCGCGCCGCCGAGCCTCGAGTTCTCGGAAATCGAATTCCGCGACCTGCCCGCCTACAGCTACGACTACGACGCCGACTTCCCGGCCGTGGCGAGGAAGTTCAAGGCTGACATCCAGGCCACCGACGCCGTCCTCTTCGTCACGCCGGAATACAACCGCTCGATCCCGGGGGCGCTCAAGAACGCGATCGACTGGGCGAGCCGGCCGCACGGCACGAATTCGTTCGCGCACAAGCCGTCCGCCGTGATCGGGGCGTCGACCGGCAAGCTCGGCACGGCCATCGCCCAGCAAAACCTCAGGAGCGTCCTCGGCTTCTGCAACTCGCCGCAGATGAATGCGCCCGAAGCCTACATCCAGTTCACGCCCGGCCTCGTCACGGACGAAGGCGAGGTCACCGTGGAATCGACCGAGAAGTTCCTGCGGAAATTCATGTCCGAGTACGCCGACTTCGTCTGCCGCGTC
>DASSUY010000198.1:0-4128 GCA_035706525.1 Steroidobacteraceae bacterium | reverse complement strand
GCATCGAGTTCTGAAGGAGGGCGCCATCAAAGGGGACGTTCACCTTTTTCGCGCGCAGGACACTTGAGCGTTCCCTTTTTCGAAGCCCAGACCGCGAGCGCCGTGCTGATGGTGCGGCCGGCGCGCTTCGGCTCGAACCCGGAGACGGCGGACTCGAACCGCTTCCAGCGCGCGGGCGCGGCGTCCGCGGATGCCGCCGCCGCGATCCGCGAGTTCGACGCGCTCGCGGAGTCCCTCGCCGGGGCGGGCGTCGAGGTGGTCGTCGCGGAAGACTCGCCGGCGCCTCCGAAGCCCGACGCCTGTTTCCCCAACAACTGGGTGAGCTTCCACGCGGACGGCAGCGTCGTGCTCTACCCGATGATGG
Organism: Steroidobacteraceae bacterium; assembly: GCA_035706525.1. Taxonomy (GTDB): domain Bacteria; phylum Pseudomonadota; class Gammaproteobacteria; order Steroidobacterales; family Steroidobacteraceae; genus SCUD01. The sequence goes on along the minus strand of DASSUY010000198.1, from coordinate 3,764 downwards.
CGCCCTCGCGCCGCGCGGAGCGCCGCCAGGAACCGCTCGACGCCGTCGCGCAGGCGGGATTCCGGATTTCCCGGCGGATCGACCTGTCGCCGCTCGAGGAGCGCGGCGAGTTCCTCGAAGGCACGGGCAGCCTCGTGCTCGACCGGCCGAACCGCGTCGCCTATGCCTGCCGCTCGCCGCGCACGACGCCTGCCGCCCTCGGCGAGTTCGCGGCGGCGCTCGGCTACCGCACCGTCGGCTTCGAGGCGCTCGGCCCCGACGGGCGGCCCGCCTACCACACGAACGTCATCATGGCGATCGGCGAGGACTTCGCCGTCTTCTGCGCGGAGTCGCTGCCCGACGAGGCGCGGCGGCGCGCGGTGATCGAGGAGCTGGAAGGCGCGGGGCGCGCCGTCGTCGAGATCGACGCGGCCGAGATGAACGGATTCGCCGGCAACCTGCTGGCGCTGCGTTCGTTGCAGGGAGAACCGCTGATCGCGGGCTCCGAGGCGGCCTGGGCCGCGCTCGCGCCGGACAAGCGGCGCGCGCTCGAGCGCCACGGGACGCCGGTCGCCGCGCCGATCCCGACGATCGAGCGCCTGGGCGGCGGCAGCGTCCGTTGCATGATCGCCGAGATCTTCCTGCCGCGGACCGGTCCCTGAGCGTGCTCGAGCTCGGCCTCAAGGCGCTCATCGCGTACGGCCTCGGCTCCATCGTCGGCGCGCTCGTCGTCGGGAGCCTCCGCGGCGTCGACATCCGCACGATGGGCAGCGGCAACGCCGGCGGCACGAACGCGCTTCGCACGCAGGGCCTCGCCTTCGCGGCGGCGACCGTCGTCATCGACGTCGGCAAGGGCTGGCTCGCGGCCGGCTGGCTGCCCGGAGTTGCGCTGCCGGGCGTTGCCGCGGATCCCGCGCTCACGCCTGAGGCGCTGGCAGCCAGCTGCGGCTTCGCGGCGATCGCAGGCCACGTCTGGCCCCTCTGGCACGGATTCCGCGGCGGCAAGGGCGGGGCGACGCTCGTCGGCGTGCTGCTCGCGCTCGCGCCCGCCTTGCTCTTCGCGGCGGTCGCCGTCTGGCTCGCCCTCGTGCTCGCCTTCGGCTGGGTCGGCCTCGCGACCACGGCGGCCGCGGTCGCCGTGCCGGTCGCCGCCCTGCTCGCGCGGCCGCCTTCGACGGCGCTCGTCGCCTTCGGCCTCGCCGTGGCCGCGCTGGTCGCGTTCGCGCACCGGGGCAATTTCGCGCGCATGTTCGCCGGCACGGAGCCCCGCGCGGGAAGGCTCTGGCTGTTCCGCCCGCGGCGGCCGCGCCCGTGAGCGGCCGCACGGAGCTCCTGCGCCTGCTGGCCGATGGCGCGCTGCACTCCGGTGAGGAGCTGGCGGCGGCGCTTTCGGTCTCGCGCACCGCGGTTTGGAAGCGGCTTCAGCAGCTCGGCGACTTCGGCATCGCGCTGGAGGCACGCGCCGGCAGCGGCTACCGGCTGGAATCGCCGATCGAGCTGCTCGACGAGCGGGCGATCCGCGCGCAGCTGCCGCCCGCGGTCGCCGCCGTCCTCCGGACGCTCGAGGTGCACGAGACGCTCGGCTCGACCAGCGACCGGCTGCTCGCGGTGAGGAGCCTCCCGCCCGGACGCTTCGACGCCTGCCTCGCCGAGTTCCAGGATGCGGGTCGCGGCCGTCGCGGGCGGCGCTGGGTCGCGCCCTTCGCCTCGGGCCTCTGCCTCTCCCTGAGCTGGAGCTATCGCGACGCGCCCGCGATGCTCGGCGCGCTCTCGCTGGCGGCGGGCGTCGCATGCCTGCGCGCGCTCGGGCGCTTCGGCATCGAGGGCATCGGCCTCAAGTGGCCGAACGACCTCGTCCGCGGCGACGCGAAACTCGGCGGCATCCTCATCGACCTGCGCGGCGAAGCCGCAGGACCCGCGTACGTCGTCGTCGGGATCGGCCTCAACCTCCGCCTGCCGCGCGCGGCGCGCGAGGCGCTGGCCGCGGAGGGCGCCCAGGTCCTGGACCTCGCCGCCGTCGGCGCGGTGCCGGGCCGCAACGCGCTCGCCGCGGTCCTGATCGCCGAGCTGCACCAGGCGCTGGTCGAGTTCGGCGCGCGCGGCATGGCGGCATTCTCGGAAGAGTGGGGACAGGCCGATGCATTGGCCGGCCGGCCGGTCACGGTGCTGCACGGCGGCGAGGCGCTCGAGGGCGTCGCGCGGGGCGTGGATGCGGACGGCGCGCTCCTCCTCGAGGCCGCCGGCACCCGGCGACGCATCGTCTCGGGCGAGGTCAGCGTCAGGCCGCGGCGGAAGTGATAGATTCCGGCCGTGCGGCTCGCCTTCGCCCTGCTGCTGTTCGCGAACATCGCCTGGTACGGCTGGACCCACTGGGTCGCGGCCTCCGATGAGCCGGTCGCGACCGCGGCGGCCGCCTCGAGCAGGTCCCTCGTCCTCGCGCGCGAGGCCGCGCCCGCGAAGGCCGCCGGCCGTGCCGCGGTGCAGAGCCCGAACAACTGCTGGAGCCTCGGTCCCTTCGCGGACCTGACGGATGCCGCGCGGGCGGCGACGCTGCTCCGCGACAACAAGCTCGAGCCGCGACAGCGCGCCGCCGAGGGCGTGGTGTGGCGGGGCTACTGGGTGACGCTCGAGGGCCTGCCGGACCGGGCGGCGGCGAACGCCGTGATCGAGCGCCTGCGCCGCGGCGGGATCGGCGACGCTTACGCGATGCCCGGCGACGGCCGGAACGTGACGCTTTCGCTCGGACTCTTCAGCGAGCAGCAGCGGGCGCTGCGGCGGCTCGACGACGCCAAGGCCGTCGGCATCGACCCGCGCATCGTCGAGCGGGAGCGGACGGGCACCGTGTACTGGATCGACGTGGACGTCGTCCCGCCGGCAGAGCTGCCGGACGCCGCGCGGCTGCAGGAGGAGGGCGGCCGCATCCTCCGCCTCGAGATCAAGCCCTGCGGCGGCGATGCCCGATGATGCGCCTCTGCTAGGATTCTCCGTATCGTGGCGCCCCGACTGACACGCGATCGCCTCCGCCGGCTCGGCCGCTGGCTCGCCGTCCTGCTGCTCGTCGCGCAGTTCGGCGCCGAGATGCACGTGTCCTGGCATGCGCTCGCCGACCCCGTGGACCGCATGGGGCAGGCAAAGACCTGCGGCAGCTGCCTGGCCTCGTCGCAGCTGCACAATGCCGCCGCGCCGCCTGCCCCGATCCTTCCCGCCTACGCCGCCGGCTGGTCGACGGTCGTCCTCGAGTCCGTCGCCGCCGCGGACGTCGCGTCCCCCTGCCGGGCTTACTGCTCCCGCGCGCCTCCCGTCCTCGCCTGAGGCCCTGATCTTCCGGCCGCTGCGTCGGCCGGCGTTCATTTCCTTTGGATGAGGATGTGTCATGCCTTTGCAAAAGTCCCTGGCGATGCTCATGGTCGCGGCCTGCAGCGTCCTTGCGCCCGCCGCGCACGCCGATGAAGACGCGGCCGCGCTCCGCGCCGAGCTGCAGAGCCTGAAATCCGACTACGAGGCGCGGATCGCCGCGCTCGAATCGCGCATCGCCCAGCTCGAATCCGCTCCGCCGGCGTCGCCGGCCGAGCCGCCGCCGCCCGCACCGGCCGCCAGCAGCGCCTCGGCCTTCAACCCGTCGATCTCCGTCGTCCTCGCGGGCAGCTACCTCGACAGCTCGCGCGATACCGCCGACTGGCGTCCGGCGGGCTTCATGCCGTCCGGCGGCGAGGTCGGCCCGGGCGAGCGCAGCTTCAGCCTCGGCGAGTCCGAGTTGACGCTCGCGGCGAGCGTCGACCCGTACT
>DASSUY010000197.1:0-10578 GCA_035706525.1 Steroidobacteraceae bacterium | reverse complement strand
GCCCGCGCCAGCACCCCTCCGGCACCCGATGCGGCCGCTGCCGTTGCTCCCTTCCGGGCCTGGCGGGGTTCACGGCTGATCGTCGCGGAGGAACCGGCGCGAGCCACCATGAAAATCGCCGGGCCGGGCATCGTAACGCGCGGCCCGCCGGCTTTAAATGGCGGAGAGGGTGGGATTCGAACCCACGTAGAGCGTAATGCCCTCAACCGATTTCGAGTCGGTGCCGTTATGACCGCTTCGGTACCTCTCCGTGCAGGAATCCGGACGCCGTCGTCGCGGCCGAGTCCGGAATGGCTATTCTACAACAATGGAGCCGCCAGCCGCGCCAGGGACCGGAGTCAGGCCGCGGGCCCGAAGTCCGCTCCTGCTGGCCCTGGCCGTCCTCGCGGCGCTCATGCTCGGCACCTGCTCCCGCATGCCCGGGACGCTCGAGCAAGTCGAGGCGCTCGGCGTCCTCAAGGTCGTGACGCGCAACAGCCCCCTCGCCTACTACCTCGGCGCCGCGGGCCCGGAAGGCCCTGAGTACGAGCTCGCGCGGGACTTCGCCGACCGCCTCGGCGTCAAGCTCGAGATCTCGGTCGCCAGAACGACGACCGCGGCGCTCGCGGCCGTCGCCCGGAACCGCGCGCACGTCGCGGCCGCGGGCCTCGTCGTCGCCGACGGGCTTTCGCGCGTGCGCTACGGGCCCGTGTTCCAGCGCATCGACCAGCACGTGATCTACCGGCTCGGCGACCCGCTCCCGCGGGCGCCCACCGACCTCGTCGGACGCCGCATCGCGGTGCTGCGGAATTCCACGCATGCGGCGGCCCTGCAGCGCCTGTCGGCCACCCTGCCCGGCCTCGAATGGAAGGAGCTGCGCCGCGGCGACGCGCTGCTGCTGCTCGCGCAGGTCGCCGAGGGGAAGATCGACCTGACGGTCGCGGACTCGACCGAGTTCTCGCTCGGGCGCCACTTCCACCCGGACCTCCGGCCAGCGTTCAAGCTCGCCGAACCGGAAGCGGTCGCCTGGGCCCTCGGGCCGCATGGCGACGCGATGATGCGGCGGGTCGAGGACTTCTTCGCGGACGTCGGGGCGAATGGACGGCTCGCCGCGATCCTCGAGCGCAACCGCCGCTCGCTCGTGCGCTACGACCGCGTGGATGCCTCGCATTTCGTCGCAAGCGTCCGCGAGCGCCTGCCGCGCTACCGGCAATGGTTCCAGGCTGCCGCCGCGGAAGCCGGCATGGACTGGCGCCTGCTGGCGGCGATCGGCTACCAGGAATCCCGGTGGGACGAAGGGGCCGTGTCGCCGACCGGCGTGCAGGGGCTCATGATGCTGACGGCGGAAACCGCGACGCGCGTCGGCATTGCAAACCGCGCCAACCCGCAGGACAGCATCGTCGGCGGCGCGCGCTACTACCGGCTGGTCGAGCGGACGATCCCGGAGCGCATCCCGGAGCCGGACCGCACCTGGCTCACGCTCGCGGCCTACAACGTCGGCTACGGCCACCTCGAGGACGCCCGCGTGCTGACCCAGCGCCGCGGGAAGAATCCTGACAGCTGGCCCGACGTGCGCGAGAACCTGCCCCTGCTCGCGCAGGAACGCTACTACACGACGCTGAAACGCGGCTACGCGCGCGGCTGGGAGCCGGTCGGCTTCGTGCGCAACGTCCAGACCTACGCCGAGCTCCTGCGCTGGATGGTCGCCGACGAGGACGAGTCAGCGTCGGCCGGAAAAAAATCCGCGCAATAAGGCGCCGCATTCCGCGGACAGCACGCCGCCGAAGGCGTCCACCCGGTGGTTCAGGGCCGGCGCCGAGACGAGGTCGAAGGCGCTGCCCGCCGCGCCCTGCCGGGGATCCCAGGCGCCGAAGACGAGCCTCGCGATGCGCGCATGCGCGATCGCCGCGGCGCACATCGGGCAGGGCTCGAGCGTCACGTAGAGCGTCGCGCCGCCGAGCCGGTAGTCGCCGGCCTTGGCAGCCGCCGCGCGCAGGGCGAGGATCTCCGCGTGCGCGGTCGGGTCGTGGGCCGCGATGGGCCGGTTCCAGCCTTCGCCCAGCACCGCGCCGTCGCGGACGACGATCGCGCCGACCGGCACTTCGCCTTCCGCTTCCGCGCGCCCTGCGAGCGCGAGCGCCTCGCGCATCCACGCCTCATCCCGGCTCAAGCGTCCTCCCTCGCGATCCCGCCCCAGCCTGTAGAATCGTCCGACCCGCTGGTGGTTTCGATGGTAGCGCGCCGGGCACGCGCGATGGAGGCGAGGCATGTCGAGAGAAGGCGGAGCCGCTCCGAGCCTGAAGGCGTTCGCTTCAGCGTCGATAGTCGCCTGCGCAGTCGCGGGCTTCCCGGGCGCGGCGCCATCGGCGCAGGAGGCGGCCGAGGCCCCGGCGGCCCAGGACGGCGCCGCGGCCTTCGACTTCGAGATCGGGCGCTGGCGGACCGTCGTGAAGCGCCTGCGCAAGCCGCTTTCGGGCTCGTCCGACTGGGTGGAATACGAGGGCACGAGCGACGTGCACGCCTTCATGGGCGGCCGCGCGAACCTCGTCGCGCTCTCGATCTCGGGGCCGGCGGGGCGCATCGAGGGCGTGGCGCTTCGCCTCTACCGCCCCGACACCGGCGAATGGAGCATCCACTACGCGAGCGCCGCCGACGGCCTCCTCACCCCGGAGCTGGTCGGTCGCTTCGAGGGCGGGCGCGGAGAATTCTTCGGCGAGGACACGCTGGGCGGGCGGCCGATACGCGTGCGCTTCGTGATCACGCAACCCTCGCCCGACACCGCGCGCTTCGAGCAGGCGTTCTCGGGGGACGGCGGCAAGACCTGGGAGGTCAACTGGATCGCCGAGGATACGAGGCTGGACCCGGCCGATGAGCGGCCCTGACCCGAAGCGGCGCATCTTCCGGATCGCGGCACAGTCGCTGCGGCCCTACGACCTGGACGGGCCGCTGCAGCCCGAGATGGGCTGGGCGCCGCTTTCCTACGATCCCGCCACCGGCCGCGGCTCCTACGTGATGCGCATGGCGCCGGGCGCCGCCACGATTCCCCACGTCCACGAGGCGCGCGAGGAATACCTGATCCTGGAAGGCGAAGCGATCGAAGCAGACGGGACCGTGCTGAAACCGGGGGACTGGGTCGTGTACGAACCGGGCTCGGCGCACGGGACGCGGACCGAAACGGGCTGCCTCCTGCTCGGACTCGACTGGGATCCCTCCTAGGATGCACGGATGAAATCACTATGCGTATTTGCGCTCGCCTGCACGGGCGGACTCGCGGCGGCGACGCAATCCCCGAGCGACGCGATCTACCTGCCCTCCGCGACCGTTCAGTCGGAAGCGGACGAGTACACGCGCTACGAACTCCTCGCGCCCGGCAGCGCCAGGTTCAGGATCACCTACGAAGTCACCGCCACGACGGCCGGCGCGCGGCATTTCTACAACCCCATCCGCAAGGGCAGCGTCGCGAGCGACGAGTCGGTGATCGACGCGATGACGGGCAAGCCGCTGCCGTTCGAAGTCGTCTCCGGCGAAACAGCGCGCAAGGACCCGTTGATGGCGGATGCCGAGGCCGACACGGACTACATCAAGGTCACGCTCGCGCGGCCGGTGCCGGTGAACGGCCAGGGCCGCCTCGTCATCCTCAAGACCTATGAGGACCCCAAGAGCTATTACGTCGACGGCGAAGCGATCGTGTTCGACCGCCCGCTCGGCATCCGACGCAACAAGGTCGTGCTTCCCGCCGGCTACGAGGTCGTGGGGCTCACCGTGCCTTCGCAGATCCGCACCGAGCCGGACGGCCGTGTTGCCGTGAGTTTCGTGAACGGAAGCCAGGGCCCCGCGCCGCTCGTGCTGCGCGCGGCAAAGGGCGCGCGTGTCGGCCCCGCGGCGGCGCCGAAGGCGCCGACCGGGGCGCGAAGCTGGGAGTCGCCCTTCGAAGGAGAGACCGAGGAAGACCGCCTGTCGGAGCGCGCGCACCAGGACCGCGACATCGTCTACTTCCTGCAGCAGCCGGAAACGCACGCGTTCGCGCTCTACCACGACTACACGGAGTCCCGGCCGGGCATCAACGGCTACGCGAACGTCGTCCGGGCCGGCAGCACGGCCAGCAATCCGTCGGCGAGCGTCCTCGACACCGGGGAGGCCCTCCCCGCGCTGGAAATGAGCGGCGCGGAGATGGCCGCGAAGAACATCAATGCCGGCGAAGCCGTCGACCCCAAGGCACGCGTCATCGTGATCCCGTTCGAACCGGTGACGCCCGGAGCGTCGTTGCGGCTTCGGATCTCGGAAACCTACACGGCGCCGGCGAGCTACCGGCAGGACGGCGAGGACCTCGTGTTCGACCGCAGCCTCGGGCGGCCGCGAAACGCCGTCGTGCTGCCGTCGGGCTGGTATTGCACCTTCAGTTCCATTCCCGCGACGGTGAGCCGGCTGCCCGACGGCCGCGTGCGACTCGACTACTGGAACGGCGCGCCCGAGCCGGTGGCCGTGCTGATCAAGGCCCGCCGCCGGCTCGCGCGGTAACCACGGAGGCAGCCGATGCCCGTACGACTTTGCGCGTGGACCCTGGCGGTGCTGCTGGTCTCGGCCACCCTGCAGGCGTACGCCGATGCCCGGGCGATCCCGCCGCCGCGCGACGTCCCTTATGCACCGGGAACGCTGGCGCTGCACGTGGACGCGACAGACCTCGACCATCGCATCTTCCGCGTCCGCGAAACGGTGCCCGTCGCGGCCGGGCCAATGGTGCTGTTCTATCCGAAGTGGCTGCCGGGCAACCACGCGCCGACCGGTCCGGTCGCGCTGCTTCAGGGGCTCACGGTCACCGCGGGACCGGCGCGGCTCGAGTGGCGGCGCGACCCCGTCGACATGCACGCGTTCCACCTCGACGTCCCGCGCGGCGTCCGTCGCATCGACCTCGAATTCCAGTTCACGAGTCCCGTCGACGGGGCGCAGGGACGCATGACGATGACGCCGGACCTGCTCGGCGTGCAATGGGAGAAGATGCTCCTCTACCCGGCGGGCTATCACGCCACGCGGATCCCGGTGGAAGCCTCCTTGCGCCTGCCGCCGGGCTGGGCGTACGGGACGGCGCTGGAGACCCTGGCCCGCGAGGGCGACGAGGTGAGGTTCCGCGCGACCTCGCTGGAGACCCTGGTCGACTCGCCGCTGTTCGCGGGCCGTCATGCGAAGCGCCTCGCGCTCGACGCCCGCCCGGATTCTCCGGTGTGGCTCAATGTATTCGGCGACCGCGCCGCGCTCATCGAGGTGAGCGACGCGCAGCTCGCCGCCCACCGCAACCTGGTCGCGGAATGCGACGCGTTGTTCGCCTCCCGCCACTTCGCGCACTATGACTTCCTTCTGGCGGCCAGCGACAACTTCGCGGCGGTCGGCCTCGAGCACCACCAGTCGAGCGAGAACGGCGTTCCCGCCGGCTACTTCACGGAATGGGACGACCTTGGGGAATACCGCGACCTGCTGCCGCACGAGATGACGCATTCCTGGAACGGCAAGTTCAGGAGGCCCGCGGGCCTCATGACCCCGAACTACAACGTGCCGATGCAGAACGACCTGCTCTGGGTCTACGAGGGCCAGACGGAATTCTGGGGCGACGTGCTCGCCGCGCGTTCGGGCCTGTGGACGCCCGAGTTCGCGCGCGAGGCGCTCGCGCGCTTCGCGGCGGAATACCAGTACCAGCGGCCCGGCAGGACCTGGCGCTCGCTGGCCGACACGACGCGCCAGCCCATCATCGACTACGCGGGCGACTCCCCCTTCGTGAGCTGGGCGCGCGACACGGACTATTACACCGAGGGCGTGCTGATCTGGCTCGATGTCGACACCCGGCTTCGGGCGCTCACCGGCGAGCGGGGTTCGCTCGACGACTTCGCCCGCGACTTCTTCGGCGTGCAGGACGGGCGCATCGCGCCGCTCCCGTACACGCTCGACGACGTGATCGCGGCGCTCAATCGCATCGCCCCTTACGACTGGCGCAGCTTCCTCTCGGCGCGCACCGAGGGGCACGGGCCGGACGCGCCACTCGAGGGCCTGGCCCGCTCCGGCTGGCGCCTGACCTTCAGCAGCGAACCCAACGCCTACCTGGCGAGCAACGAGACCCGGAAGAAGCAGCTGAACCTCGCGGACTCGGCGGGCCTCGTCGTCTCGACGGAGGACGGGATCGTCGCCGGGGTGGTCTGGGGCAGCGCGGCGTTTCGCGCCGGCCTCGTGAACGGCAACGAACTCGTCGCCGTGAATGGACGCGAGTTCAGCCCGGACCTCCTGAAGGAAGCCGTGCGTGCCGCGGAAGGCGGCGACAGGACCATCGAGCTCCTGGTCAAGAACTACGACACCTACCGCACCGTGCAGCTCGACTGGCGCGGCGGCCTGCGATATCCGCACCTCGAGCGAATCGAAGGAACGCCCGACCGTCTCTCCGCGCTGTTTGCGCCGCGCCGGGCATCCGCCCGCGCAGGGCCGGGATCATGAGCCCGCAGGCGCCTCCGGCGGCGGCGGCTCGTTGACCGCAGGCGCGGTGTCCGCGGCTCCGCCCTCGGCCGAGGGCGTCTTCGACGTCATCCAGATGTAGCCGCCGCCCAGCGCGATTGCGAGCGCGCTGACGGCCGCGACGATCAGTCTTTCACGTGTGGACATCGCTTCACCTGGCCCGATTATCGCGGCCAGGCGCGACCGCTCCAGTGGCCGGCCTTCAGGGTTCCCCGTAGGCGCCGACCTGCACGCGCGCGAGCCCGGCGCCGGAGGCCGTAAGGACTACAGCGACTTGAGGTATTCCACCAGGTCGCGCCGCTCGCCGGCCGGCAGCCGGGGCGGCAACGCGCGGTACCGCGACCTCACTCCCACTCGATCGTCGCCGGCGGCTTGCCCGAGACGTCGTAGACGACGCGCGAGACGCCCTTGACCTCATTGACGATGCGCCGCGCGACGTGGTCGAGGAAGTCGTAGGGGAGCCGCGCCCAGTGGGCCGTCATGAAGTCGACGGTCTCGACGGCCCTGAGCGCGATCACCCAGTCGTAGCGGCGGCCATCGCCCATGACGGCGACCGAGCGCACGGGCAGGAAGATCGCCATCGCCTGGCTCACGCGGTCGTAGAGGCCCTGCGCGCGCAGCTCTTCGATGAAGATCGCGTCGGCGAGCCGGAGGAGGTCCGCCTGCTCGCGCGTCACCGCGCCGAGGATCCGCACGCCGAGGCCGGGACCCGGGAACGGGTGGCGGAACACCATCTCGCGCGGGAGGCCGAGCTCGAGCCCGATGCGGCGCACCTCGTCCTTGAAGAGCTCGCGCAGCGGCTCGAGGAGCTTCAGGTGCATGCGCTCCGGGAGGCCGCCGACGTTGTGGTGCGACTTGATCACGTGCGCCTTGCCGGTCCCGGCGCCGGCCGACTCGATGACGTCCGGGTAGATCGTGCCCTGGGCGAGCCACCGGACCCCCTCGACCTTCCGGGATTCCTCCTCGAACACCTCGACGAAGAGCCGGCCGATCGTCTTGCGCTTGCGCTCGGGATCCTCCTCGCCCGCGAGCGCCGCGAAGAACCGTTCGGCGGCGTCGACCCGGATCACGCGGATCCCGAGGTGCTTCGCGAAGGTGTCCATGACCTGGTCGCCTTCGCCGAGGCGCAGCAGCCCGTGGTCGACGAACACGCAGGTGAGCTGGTCGCCGATCGCCTCGTGCAGCAGCGCTGCGACCACCGAGGAATCGACGCCGCCCGAAAGCCCGAGCAGCACGCGATCGCGGCCGACCTGCTCCCGGACCCGGGAGATGGCGTCGGCGACGATGTTGCCGGCGTCCCAGAGCGCATCGCAGCCGCAGATCTCGCGTACGAAGCGCGAGAGGATGGCCGCGCCCGAACGGGTGTGCGTCACCTCCGGGTGGAACTGCACGCCGTAGAGCCGCGCGGACTCGTTCGCCATCGCGGCGAGCGGCGCGTTCGGGGTCGCCGCGATCGCGGTGAAGCCCGCGGGCAGCGCTTCGACGCGGTCGCCGTGGCTCATCCAGACGTCGAGGAGCCCGGCCTCGGCCGCGCCCTCGTCCGTGATGCCGTCCAGCAGCCGCGAGGCCGCCGTGCGGCGCACCTTCGCATAGCCGAACTCGCGGTGGCTGGAGGGCGCGACGCGCCCGCCGAGCTGCGCGGCCATCGTCTGCATGCCGTAGCAGATGCCGAGCACGGGCACCCCGAGCTGGAAGACGGCGTCCGGCGCGCGCGGGGGCGCCGCGTCGGTGACGGACTCCGGCCCGCCGGACAGGATGATGCCGCGGGCGCCGAAGGCCCGGACCGCCTCGTCCCCGCAGTCCCAGGGCAGGATCTCGCAGTAAACGCCGATCTCGCGCACGCGGCGCGCGATCAGCTGCGTGTACTGCGCGCCGAAGTCGAGGATCAGGATCCGGTGGGCATGGATGTCGGCCGCGGCCGCTGGCATGCGCGCGGCCATCAGCCGATCCGGTAATTCGGCGCTTCCTTCGTGATGCTCACGTCGTGGACGTGGCTTTCGCGCACGCCCGCGCCGGTGATGCGCACGAAGACCGGCCGCGTCCGCATCTCGTCGATGTTGCGGCTCCCGGTGTAGCCCATGGCGGCGCGGATGCCGCCGGCGAGCTGGTGCAGGATGGTGACGAGGCTTCCCTTGTAGGGCACGCGGCCCTCGACGCCCTCCGGCACGAGCTTCTCGAGCTCCTCGACGGTGTCCTGGAAGTAGCGGTCGCTCGAGCCGTGGCGCTGGGCCATCGCGCCCAGCGACCCCATGCCGCGGTAGGACTTGTACGAGGCGCCCTGGTACAGCTCGACCTCGCCGGGCGACTCCTCGGTTCCCGCGAACAGGCCGCCGATCATGACGGCGTGCGCCCCGGCCGCGAGCGCCTTCGCGACGTCCCCGGAGTACCGGATGCCGCCGTCCGAGATCAGCGGCACGCCGCTCTTCTCGAGCGCCGCGGCGACCGTCGCGACCGCGGTGACCTGCGGCACCCCGACGCCCGCGACGACGCGCGTGGTGCAGATCGAGCCGGGGCCGATGCCGACCTTGACGGCATCCACGCCCGCGTCGACGAGCGCCTTCGCCGCCTCCGCGGTCACGATGTTGCCCGCGACGAGCTGCAGCTGACCGTGCGCCTTCCGGATGCGCTCCACCGTCGCGATGACGCCGCGCGAATGGCCGTGCGAGGTGTCGACGATGACGACGTCGACGCCCGCCTCCACGAGCTGGGCCACGCGGTCGACCGTGTCGGGCGCGGTGCCGACGGCGGCCCCGACGCGCAGGCGCCCGTGCTCGTCCTTGCAGGCGCGCGGGAAGTCGCGCGCCTTCTGGATGTCCTTGACCGTGATCATGCCGCGCAGGCGGCCGGCCGCGTCGACGACCAGCACCTTCTCGATGCGGTGCCGGTGCAGGAGCTGCAGCACCTCCTCGCGCGGCGTGTTCTCGCGGACGGTGACGAGCTTCTCCTTCGGCGTCATGACCTTCGACACCGGCAGGTCGAGCTGCTCCTCGAAGCGGATGTCGCGGTGCGTGACGATGCCGACGACCTGGTTGCCGTCGGCGGTCACGGGGAGTCCCGAGATCCCCTTGGCGCGCGTGAGCGCGATGACGTCCCGGATGGTCGCGTCCGGGCGGACGGTGATCGGGTCCTTGATGACGCCGCTCTCGTGCTTCTTGACCCGGCCCACCTCGCGGGCCTGGTCGGCGGCGCTCATGTTCTTGTGCACGATGCCGATGCCGCCTTCCTGCGCGATCGTGATCGCGAGCCGCGCCTCGGTCACGGTGTCCATCGCGGCGGAGACGAAGGGCAGGTTGAGCCGGATGCCGCGCGTCAGCTGCGTCGAGAGGTCGACCTCGCGCGGGAGCACCTCCGAGTACGCGGGTACGAGCAGGACGTCGTCGAAGGTGAGTGCTTCCTGGACGATTCGCATGGCCGGCATTCCCGGGGCGGTCCGAGTGAAGCGATGCATTCTACGACGTCCGCCTGCCCGCTGTCAGTAGCGGCGCTGCACGACGCTCGCATAGCATGGCTCCCATGGATCTCTTCGGCCCGGCGAGCGGGCGGCCCGTCGAGCCGCGGCGCGACGTCTACACGGTGAGCCGTCTGAACCGCGAGGCCCGGGGCCTTCTGGAGGCGGGACTGCCGTCCCTCTGGATCACCGGCGAGCTGTCCAACCTCTCCCGGCCGGCCTCCGGCCACTGGTACTTCACGCTCAAGGACGAGGCGGCCCAGGTGCGCTGCGCGATGTTCCGGCAGCGCAACCTCGCCGTCCGCGTGGCCCCGCGCGACGGCCTGCAGGTGCTGCTGCGCGCGCGGGTCGGGCTCTACGAGGCCCGGGGGGAGTTCCAGCTCGTCGTGGACCACCTGGAGGAAGCGGGCGAAGGCGAGCTGCGCCGGAAGTTCGAGGCGCTCAAGCAGAAGCTCGCGGCGGAAGGTCTCTTCGACGCGGCCCGGAAGCGCCCGCTGCCGCGCTTCCCGCGCCGCATCGGCATCGTGACCTCCGCGACCGGGGCGGCGCTTCGCGACGTCCTGCACGTCCTCGCCCGCCGGGCGCCGGGCATCGGCGTCCTCATCTATCCGGTCCCGGTCCAGGGCGCGGGCGCCGCCCGGGACATCGCCGCCATGCTC
>DASSUY010000196.1:0-2862 GCA_035706525.1 Steroidobacteraceae bacterium | reverse complement strand
ATCGTCTGGTGCGTTTTCTCGTTGTCCGCGTTGCCGATCCGCCCTTCGACGCCGAGCAGAAGATTCGAGCCCACGTTCCAGTTCTTGCCGGCGAAGAGGTCGAAATACTGCTTGCGGCTGTCAAGGGAAGCGGATGGGTCGGTCCCGAAGGGGAGCGAGGCCCCGCCCGGGTCCTGGTAGCTGGTCGTTTTCCAGTCGGCGGTGACCTTGCGTTCACCGAGCGACCCTCCGACGTAAAAGCGGTCCCAGCCCTCGTCCGCGCTGGCACACAGGCTTGCGAGCATGCCGGACACGAACAGCATCGGCGTGACGATCTTCAGGCGCATCGATCCTCCCGTTTGTGGTTCTGATCCGCGGTTGTTGTATTGATCCGCGTGGACAGTTTAGTCCAAGGGCCGCGGCGGCCTGCGGGCGATTCCGCAACGGCTTGCCCTCTTAAGGAAACATCCTTAGCCTTCCGCGGTGCTCGAAGTCTTCGCCGCGTTCCTGAAGCTCGGCCTGACGTCGTTCGGCGGCCCGATCGCCCACCTCGGCTACTACCGTCGCGAGTTCGTCGAGCGCCGCGCCTGGCTCGGCGAGAGCCAGTTCGCGCAGATGCTCGCGCTCTGCCAGTTCCTCCCCGGCCCGGCGAGCAGCCAGCTCGGCTTCTCCATCGGCCTCCTGCGCGCGGGCTGGCCGGGCGCGCTTGCGGCGTTCGTCGCCTTCACGCTGCCTTCCGCCCTGCTGCTCTTCGCGTTCGCCGCGCTTCTGCCGCAGATCTCCGGCGCGGCCGGCGACGCGGCCATCCACGGGCTCAAGCTGGTCGCGCTCGCGGTCGTCGCGCAAGGGGTGCTCGGCATGGCGCGGCAGTTGTGCCCCGACGCTCCGCGCATGAGCGTCGCCGCGCTCGCCGCGGCTCTCATCCTCGTGTCGGGACAGGCTTGGGTGCAGCTCCTCGCGGTCGCGCTCGGCGGAATTGCCGGCCTCGTCCTCTGCCGCGGCGTGCAGCCGGTCGCCGGCGGCGGCCTGCCCCTGCGCTACGGGCCGGCGCTCGGCTGGACGCTGCTCGCTGTATTCGCGCTCCTGCTCGTCGGCTTGCCGCTCGTCGCGCACGGGCGCGATGGCCTTCTCGCAGTCATGGAGGCGTTCTACCGAGCCGGCGCGCTGGTCTTCGGCGGCGGGCACGTGGTGCTGCCCCTTCTCCAGGACACGGTCGTAAGGCCCGGCTGGATTTCCCCCGGCGACTTCCTCGCGGGCTACGGCGCCGCGCAGGCGGTTCCAGGGCCGCTCTTCACGCTCGCCGCCTACCTCGGCGCGCGGCTGCCGGACGGCGCCGGCGGCGTCCCCGGCGCGTGCCTCGCGCTCGGCGCGATCTTCCTGCCGGGGTTCCTGCTCGTCGCCGGGGTGCTGCCCCTGTGGCGCGCCATCGCCGGACGGCCGGGCGCCGCCCGGGCCATCGCCGGCGTCAACGCGGCCGTGGTCGGGCTCCTCGGCGCCGCGCTCTACGATCCGGTCTGGACGAGCGCGGTGCGCGGCCCGGTCGACGTCGCCATCGCGCTGGTCGGCTTCACGCTTCTCGCCGCGTGGCGCGTCTCCCCGCTGCTCGTCGTCGCCTGGTGCGTCGTCGCGAGCGTCGCGCGCTCGACATTCTTCTAAGATAGGGCGATGGCCAAGGACCCCCCCGTTTCCGCGGCGACCCTGAAAGCCATCACCGAGGCGTTCAACGCGCACGATCTCGACGCGATCATGGCGTTCTTCGCCGAGGATTGCTCGCTCGACATGCCGCGCGGACCCGATCCCTGGGGCCGGCGCTTCACCGGCAAGGCGGCCGTGCGCGAAGGCCTCGCCACCCGCTTCAAGGGCCTCCCCGACGTGCACTACGGCGACGACCGGCACTGGGTGAGCGGCAACCTGGGCGTGTCCGAGTGGCTGCTGACCGGCACGCTGCCCGACGGCACCCGGCTGCGGGTGCGCGGCTGCGACCACTGGGAGTTCCGCGACGGCAAGGTGGTCCGCAAGGATTCGTACTGGAAGATCGTCGACAGGTCCGCATGAGCGAGAACGAGCGAGCCGGCGGGGAGCAGCGCCTCTTCTCCCAGAAGAGCTTCCCCGAGATCTACGAGAGCGCCCTGGTTGGTCCGCTCTTCCGGCCATTCGCAGGGCCCCTGCTCGACGACGTCGGGCTGCGGCCCGGCGAGCGCGTCCTCGACCTCGCGTGCGGCACCGGGATCGTGGCGCGGATCGCGAAAGAGCGGCCGGGCTCGCCGGGAGCGCTGGTCGGCGTCGACCTCAATCCCCAGATGCTCGCGGTCGCGCGCCGGCTCGCGCCGGCGATCGACTGGCGGGAAGGCGATGCGGGCGCGCTGCCGCTACGCGACGGCGAGGCTTTCGACGTCGTGCTCTGCCAGCAGGGCTTCCAGTTCTTTCCGGATATCGCCGCAGCCGCCCGGCAGGCGCATCGCGCGCTCGCGAAGGGCGGCCGGCTCGGCGTCAGCACGTGGCGTCCCGACGAGGAGTTTCCCGTGCTGCGCGAGCTGCGCGCCATCGCCGAACGGCACCTCGGGCCGGTCGCCGACCGCCGCCACAGCCTCGGCGACCCTGCTCCCCTCGAAGCGGCGCTCCGGCAGGCCGGGTTTCGCGACATCCGCTCGAAGCGGCTCTCGCGCACGCTGCGTTTCACGGACGGAACCGTCTTCGCCCGGTTGAACGCGATGGCTCTCGTCAGCATGAGCCAGCCCGGGAGCACGCTCGACGAAGCCGGACGCCAGCGGCTCGTCGCCGCCATCGTCGGCGACAGCGCCGGCCTCGTGCGCTCGCACACCGACGCGGCCGGCTTTGCCCTCGACCTCGGCACCAACGTGGTCCTTGCCGAAACCTGAAATG
>DASSUY010000195.1:0-9149 GCA_035706525.1 Steroidobacteraceae bacterium | reverse complement strand
GTTCTTGATCTCGCAGCGCGTGCCGAACTTCGCCTCGCCCTTCGGGCGCACGGAGACGTTCGCGTCGCAGCGGAACGAACCCTCCTGCATGTTGCCGTCGCAGATCCCGAGGTAGCGCACGAGCGTGTGGATCTTCTTCATGTACGCGACCGCCTCGCGCGCCGAGCGCATGTCCGGCTCGGAGACGATCTCGAGCAGCGGCGTGCCGGCGCGGTTCAGGTCGATGCCGCTCGAGCGGCCGAGCCCCTCGTGCAGCGACTTGCCGGCATCCTCCTCGAGGTGCGCGCGCGTCACGCCGACGACCTTGCGCGTGCCGTCCTCGAGCAGGATCTCGACCTGGCCCTTCGCGACGACCGGCAGCTCGTACTGGCTGATCTGGTAGCCCTTCGGGAGGTCCGGGTAGAAGTAGTTCTTGCGCGCGAAGACCGAGCGCTTCGCGACCGTCGCGCCGATCGCGAGCCCGAACTTCGCCGCCATGCGCACGGCCTCGCGGTTCAGCACCGGCAGCACGCCGGGGTAGCCGAGGTCGACGAGGTTCGCCTGCGCGTTGGGCGCGGCGCCGTAGGCGGTCGAGGAGCCGGAGAAGATCTTCGAGCGCGTCGCGAGCTGCGCGTGGATCTCGAGGCCGATGACGGTTTCCCATTCCATGGCGGCGCTCAGGCGTACGCCGCCGGCATGCGGCGATGCCAGTCGGTCGCGCGCTGCCAGGCGTGGGCCGCCGCGAGCAGGCGCTCCTCGGCGAAGTGCGGCCCGATGACCTGCAGGCCGACCGGCAGGCCGCCGACGAGGCCGCAGGGCACGGACACGGCGGGCAGCCCCGCGAGGTTCGCGCCGATCGTGTAGATGTCGTTCAGGTACATCAGGATCGGGTCGTCGGTCTTCGCACCGATGTCGAAGGCGGGCGTCGGCGCGGTCGGGCCCATCAGCACGTCCACCTCACCGAAGGCGCGCTTGAAGTCCGCGTTGATGAGGCTGCGCACCTTCTGCGCCTTCAGGTAGTAGGCGTCGTAGTAGCCGGCCGAGAGCACGTAAGTGCCCGTCATGATGCGGCGCTTGACCTCGGCGCCGAAGCCCTCGCCGCGCGTGCGCTTGTAGAGGTCGGTGAGGTCCTTCGGGTCCTTGCAGCGGTGGCCGAAACGGACGCCGTCGAAGCGCGAGAGGTTCGAGGAGCACTCCGCGGGCGCGACGACGTAGTAGGTCGGCACGGAGAGCGGCAGCGCCGGCAGCGAGACCTCCTTGACGCGGGCGCCTTCCTTGCGGAAGTGCTCGATCGCGGCGCGCACCGCGTCGCCGGTGGCGGCGTCCAGCCCCTCGCCGAAGAACTCGCGGATGATGCCGATCTTCAGGCCTTTCACGGGCTTGTCGAGCGCCGCGGCGTAGTCGGGCACGGGCGCATCGACGCTCGTCGAGTCGCGCGGGTCGTGGCCCGCCATCGCGCTGAGCACGAGCGCCGCGTCCTCCGCCGACTGCGCGAGCACGCCCGCCTGGTCGAGGCTGGAGGCGAAGGCGATCATCCCGTAGCGCGAGACGCGCCCGTAGGTCGGCTTGAAGCCGGTGAGCCCCGTGAGCGCGCCCGGCTGGCGGATCGAGCCGCCCGTGTCCGTGCCGGTCGCGACCGGCGCGATGCGCGCGGCGACCGCGGCGGCGGAGCCGCCGGAGGAGCCGCCCGGCACCTTCCGCTCGTCCCAGGGATTCTTCACGGGGCCGTAGAAGCTCGTCTCGTTGGACGAGCCCATCGCGAACTCGTCCATGTTCGTCTTGCCGAGCAGCACCATGCCGGCGGCGTCGAGGCGCTCGACGACGGTCGCGTCGTAGGGCGAGACGAAGTTCGACAGCATCCGCGAGCCGCAGCTCGTCAGGATCCCGGTCGTGCAGAAGATGTCCTTGTGCGCGACCGGCACGCCGGTCAGCGGCCCGCCCTCCCCGCGCGCGAGGCGCTCGTCCGCCCGCTTCGCGTCGGCGAGCGCCCGCTCCCGCGTCACCGTCACGAAGGCGTTCAGCGCCGGGTTCGCCCGCTCGATGCGCGCGAGGAAGTGCCCGGCGACCTCGACGGCCGAGTACCGCTTCGCCCGGAGCCCCCGGGCGAGCTCGGCGGCGGTGGCGGCGTGCAGGCTCACTCGATCACCTTGGGCACGAGGTAGAGCCCCGCCTCGACGGCCGGGGCGTTCGCCTGGTAGGCGGCGCGCCGGTCGGATTCCGTGACCCGGTCCTCACGCAGCGGCTGGACCTGGCCCTCGAGGGGGTGCGCCATCGGCGCGACGTCCGCGGTCGGGGCGCCCGAGAGCTGCTCAACGAACGCGAGGATCGAGGAGAGGCTCTTCACGTAGACCGGCATCTCGGCCTCGGTGATCTCGAGGCGGGCGAGATGCGCGATGTTTTCGACGTCGCGGCGGGTCAGCGTCACGATCGCACCACAGCGGAAAATAAGGGAAAAACTTGACGGAAATCATACACGTCGGCTTGTGGAATGTCCCGCCCGCGGCTATGCTCGCGGCGCTCCATTCAGAGAGCGTCGCCGCGTAATCCAGCCATGTTCAAGAGTCTCCGGGGTTACTTCTCCAGCGACGTCTCCATCGATCTCGGCACCGCCAACACGCTCATCTATGTCCGCGGGCAGGGCATCGTGCTCAACGAGCCCTCCGTCGTCGCGGTCCAGGACGAGCCCGGCCGGGGCGGCAAGGTCATCGTCGCCGTGGGCGCCGAGGCCAAGGGCATGCTCGGCCGGACGCCCGGCCACATCACCGCGGTCCGGCCGATGAAAGACGGCGTCATCGCCGACTTCACCTACACGGAACGGATGCTCCAGTACTTCATCAGCAAGGTGCACGGCAACCGCTGGCTCCGGCCCTCGCCGCGCGTGCTGATCTGCGTCCCGTTCGGCTCGACCCAGGTCGAGCGCCGCGCGATCCAGGAGTCCGCCGAGGGCGCGGGCGCCCGCCGCGTGGACGTGATCCCGGAGCCCATGGCGGCCGCCGTCGGCGCCGGCCTCCCGGTCAACGAGGCGCGCGGCTCGATGGTGCTCGACATCGGCGGCGGCACCTCCGAGGTCGCCGTCATCTCGCTGAACGGCATCGTCTACGCCGAGTCGGTCCGCATCGGCGGCGACCGCTTCGACGAGGCCATCACGAACTACGTGCGCCGCAACTACGGCATCCTGATCGGCGAGGCCACCTCAGAGCGCATCAAGATCGAGATCGGCTCGGCCTACCCTGGCCAGCAGGTGCGCGAGATGTCGGTGAAGGGCCGCAACCTTTCCGAGGGCGTGCCGCGCAGCTTCACCCTGAACTCGAACGAGATCCTCGAGGCCATGCAGGAACCGCTGCAGGGCATCGTCCAGGCCGTGAAGAAGGCGCTCGAGCAGACGCCGCCGGAGCTCGGCGCCGACGTCGCCGACCGCGGCATCGTGCTGACCGGCGGCGGCGCCCTCCTCAAGGACATCGACAAGCTCCTCATGGAAGAAACCGGGCTCCCGGTCGTCATCGCCGAGGATCCGCTCACCTGCGTCGCCCGCGGCGGCGGCCGAATCCTCGAGCTGTCCGAGGAGCACCCGGGATTGTTCGGCCTCGGCTGAGGCCCGATTGGCGTCCCACGACCCGGATCCCCGGCCCCTGCTGCTCGGCGGCCCTGCGCTGGGGCTGCGCCTGATCGTGCTCGCCGGCATGGCCGCCGGCCTCATGGTCGCCGACCATCGCGAGCACCACCTCTCCGCCATCCGCGACGGCATCGCCTCGCTCGCCTACCCCATCCAGGTCGCCGTGCAGGCACCCGTGCAGGCCTGGGCGGCGATGCGTGAGTCCTTCGCGCGCAAGTCCCGCGTCGAGGCCGAGAACGTCAAGCTCGCCGCCGACAACCTGGTGCTGCGCCTGAAGCTGATGCGCTTCGATGCGCTCGAGCAGGAGAACCGGCGGCTGCGCGCCGTGCGCGAGAGCTCATCGCGCGTCGTGCAGCGCTCGCTCGTCGCCGAGATCGTGCGCGTCGACCTCGACCCCTTCCGCCAGCGCGTGCTGGTGAACAAGGGCACGCGCGACGGCGTGTTCCGCGGCCAGGCCGCGATCGACGCGGCCGGCATCTTCGGCCAGGTGACGCGCGCGGGCCCCTTCTCCGCGGAAATCATCCTGATCTCCGACCCCGAGCACGCGATCCCCGTCGCCGTGAACCGCACCGGCGCCCGCACCATCGCGCTCGGCACCGGCCGCTCGGGCATGCTCTCGCTTCCCTACCTGCCGCAGAACGCGGACGTCATCGTCGGCGACCTGCTCGTCAGCTCCGGCCTCGGCGGCGTGTACCCGCCCGGCTACCCGGTCGGCAAGGTCACGCAGGTGACGCGCGACCCCGGCCAGCCCCTGCTCGCGATCGAGGCGGAGCCGCTCGCCGGCCTCGACCGCGACCCGGAGATCCTGCTCGTCTGGTTCGACAACGCGGTGGTCGAGCCGGAGCCGGAACCGGAGGCGCAGCCGGGTCCGGCGCCGCCGGCGGCCGTCGAGGCCAAGCCCGCCGAGCCGCGCCCTGTCGAGGCGAGCCCGGCCGGGCGCTCGCCCGAGGCCGCGCCCGAGACCCCGCCCGCCGCGGAGCCGCCGCCATGATGCGCGGCCAGCGCAACGTCTTCGGCTGGGGCCGCGTCGTGCTCCTGACCGTGGTTGCGCTCGCGGCCGCGGTCGTGCCGCTGCCGCGAGGCGTCGACCTGTTCCGGCCGGACCTCGTCGCTCTGACGGTGCTCTGGTTCTGCCTGCTGTCGCCGCGGCTCCTCGGGCTCACCTACGGGTGGTGCGCGGGCCTTGCGCTCGACGGCTTCAAGGGCGTGCTGCTCGGGCAGCATGCGCTGACGCTCACGGTGATCGCCTACGTCGCCTGCAAGTTCCGCCTGCAGGTGCGCGCGTTCCCGCCGTGGCAGCAGTCCGTCGTCGTCCTGTGCCTGCTCTGGCTCAACGAGTTCCTGCTGTTCTGGATCGACGGCGTCGCGGGCCACCCGGTGACGGACTGGCGCCGCTGGCTCTCCGTGCCGGTGGGCGCCGCCCTCTGGCCGCTGGTCTCCGGCATCTACGCGCGCTTCGCGTCCCGGAGGTAGCCGCCCGTGCGCCGGGTGCGGATCAAGGACGACGCCCTCGAGCAGCGCATCTTCTTCCAGCGCACGCTGCTCGCGGGCGCGCTGGTCGCGGTGGTCGCGCTCGCGCTCGTCGGCCGCGCGTTCTGGCTGCAGGTCGTGCAGCACCAGCACTACCTCGAGCTCTCGCTCGGCAACCGCGCCCGCATCGAGCCGCTGCCGCCCAACCGCGGCATCATCTACGACCGCGCGGGCCGGGTGATCGCGGAGAACACGCCCGCGTACCAGCTCGAGCTCGTGCGCGAGCAGGCGGGCGACCTCGAGAAGACGCTCGCGAACCTCGTCCGCTTCGGGCTGCTCGACCCGGCGGACGTCGCGCGCGTCAGGCAGCTCGCGCTCGGGCGGCGCTCGTTCGAGGCCGTCCCCTTCCTGCTGCAGCTCGACGACCAGGAGATCGCGCGCTACGCGGTGCACCGGCACGAGCTGCCGGGCGTGCTGCTCGAGACGCGCATGGCCCGGCACTACCCCTACGGGCCGATCGGTGCGCACGCACTCGGCTACGTCGGCACGATCAGCGAGGCGGACCTCGCGCGCGTCGACCGCGAGCGCTACTTCGGCACCGGCGCGATCGGCAAGACCGGCGTGGAGCGGGCCTACGAGGACGACCTGCTCGGCACCGGCGGCTACCGCGAGGTGCTCGTCAACGCCGAGGGGCGGCCCTCCAAGCTGCCCGACGGCGTGGACGCGCAGCTGCGCACGCGCGAGCCGGTCGCGGGCAAGGACCTGCGCATGACGATCGACATCGAGCTCGAGCGCGTCGCGGAGGAAGCTTTCGCCGGCCGCCGCGGCGGCGTCGTCGCGATCGACCCGAACAACGGCGACGTGCTGGTGTTCGCGAGCATGCCCTCGTTCGACCCGAACGGCTTCGCGCGCGGCATCTCGCGCAGCGACTACGTCGCGCTCACCGAGAACCCCGACCAGCCGCTGTTCAACCGGGCGCTGCGCGGCGCCTACCCGCCCGGCTCGACGATCAAGCCGCTGATGGCGCTCGCCGGGCTCGAGTACGACGTGATCAAGCCGGAGGACCACGTCTACTGCCCCGGCAGCTATTCGCTGCCCGGCTCGCGCCACCGCTTCCGCGACTTCAAGCGCGAGGGCCACGGCTCCATGGACATGGAGAACGCCGTGATGCAGTCCTGCGACGTGTACTTCTACCGGCTCGCGAACACGCTCGGCATCGAGCGCATCCACGACTCGATGGCGCGCATGGGCTTCGGCTCGCCGACCGGCATCGACATCGCCGGCGAGCGCGGCGGCATCATGCCCTCGCCCGCGTGGAAGAAGACCGCGTTCTCGCGCGCCGAGCAGCAGGTCTGGTTCCCGGGCGAGACCGTGATCGTCGGCATCGGCCAGGGCTACTGGACCGCGACGCTGCTCCAGCTCGCGAAGGCGACGGCGCAGCTCGCCATGCGCGGGCAGCCCTACAGGCCGAGGCTCGTGCGCGCGCTCGTCGACCCGCTGACGAAGGCGGTCGATGAGAAGAAGCCCGTCGCGCTCCCGCGCATCGAGCTGAAGGACCCGGCCAACTGGGAGATCATCGTCAACGCGATGGTCAAGGTCACGAGCGGGCCGCGCGGCACGGCGGCGCGCATCGGCCGCGGCGCGACGTACTCGATCGCCGGCAAGACCGGCACGGCGCAGGTGTTCTCGGTCGGCCAGACCGAGAAGTACAACGAGAAGGAGGTCGCGGAGCGGCTGCGCGACCACGCCCTCTTCGTCGCCTTCGCGCCGGCGGAGGCCCCGAAGCTCGCGGTCGCGGTGCTGGTCGAGAACGGCGGCTTCGGCTCCGCGGCGGCCGCGCCCATCGCGCGCGCGATCTTCGACGCCTACCTCGCGAAGGTGCCGCCCGCCGGGGACGGCAAGGAGGCCAAGCCATGATCTACGGCGAGCTCGGCGATTCCCGCACGAAGCGAACGGTGACCGGCATGGCGCGGGTGCTCCGGGCGCTCCGCCTCGACGGCATGCTGCTCTCGGGACTGGTCGCCGTGACCTGCTTCGGGCTGTTCGTGCTCTACAGCGCGGCGGGGGAGAGCACGGCGCTCTGGCTCAACCAGCTCGCGCGCGTCGGCATCGGCTTCACCCTGCTCGTCGTGCTCGCGCAGGTGCCGGACCACTTCATGCGCATGCTGTCGCCCGTCGTGTACGCGATCGGCCTCGTCCTGCTCGTAGTCGTAGCCTTCGCCGGCGACATCGGCAAGGGCGCGCAGCGCTGGCTCGACCTCGGCGTCGTCCGCTTCCAGCCGTCGGAGATCATGAAGCTCGCGGTGCCGATGATGTGCGCCTGGTACCTCCACCAGCGCGCGCTCCCGCCGTCGTTCCGGGACGTCTGCGTCGTCATGCTGATCGTGCTGCTGCCGGTCGCGCTCGTCGCCGAGCAGCCGGACCTCGGCACCGCGCTCCTGATCGCCGCCGCCGGCATGATCGTGCTCGTGATGGGCGGCCTCTCGCCGCTCTACATCGCGGGCTTCCTCGCGGTCGTCGGCGCGGCGGTGCCCGTCGCCTGGCACTACATGCACGACTACCAGCGGCAGCGCGTGCTGACGCTGCTCGACCCGCAGAGCGACGCGCTCGGCGCAGGCTACCACATCATCCAGTCGCAGATCGCGATCGGCTCGGGCGGCGTGTTCGGCAAGGGCTGGATGAACGGCAGCCAGGCGCAGCTCGAGTTCCTGCCGGAGCGCTCGACCGACTTCATCTTCGCGGTGATCGGCGAGGAGCTCGGGCTCCTCGGCCTCGCCGCGCTGCTCGTCGGCTACCTCTTCATCGTCGGGCGAGGCATGGCGATGTCGCTGCAGTGCCGCGACGCGTTCTCGCGGCTCGTCGCCGGCAGCATCGCGCTGACGTTCTTCGTCTACGCCTTCGTGAACGCCGGCATGGTCATGGGGCTGCTGCCGGTCGTCGGCGTGCCGCTGCCGCTCGTCAGCTACGGCGGCACTTCGTTCGTGACGCTGATGGCGGGCTTCGGTATCCTCATGTCGCTGCATTCCGGCAGAAAGCTCGTAGGATGAGGATGGGGGGAGCGACAGCGAAGCTCTGGGCGCCCTGCGTCGCGTTTTTGGCCGCTCTCGCGGCCGCGCCAGCGCCCGCGCTCGACCTCGCCCGGCCCGAGGTGCAGGCCTTCGCCGAGGAGATGCGGAAGAAGCACGGCTTCGACGCCGCCTGGCTCGACGCCATCCTCCTCGACGCGGCCAGCCAGCCGCGCATCATCGAGCTCATCTCGAAGCCCGCCGAGGCCGTGAAGCCCTGGTACGCCTACCGCGACCACTTCATGACGCAGGAGCGCATCGACGCCGGCGTCGCGTTCTGGACCGAGCACCGCGACGAGGTCGCCAGGGCGGCGAAGGACTCGGGCGTCGCGCCGCACGTCATCATCGGCATCCTCGGCGCGGAGACCTACTTCGGCCGCATCACCGGCAAGTTCCGCGTGGTGGACGCGCTCTCGACGCTCGCCTTCGACTATCCGCCGAGGTCCGCCTACTTCCGCGCGGAGCTCGAGCAGTTCCTCCTGCTCGCGCGCGACGAGGGCTTCGACACGAAGACCGTGCTCGGCTCCTACGCCGGCGCGATGGGCAACGGCCAGTTCATGCCGCGCAGCTACCGCGAGTGGGCGGTGGACGGCGACGGGGACGGCAAGCGCGACCTCTGGGGCAGCTGGCCGGACGTGCTCGCGAGCATCGCGAACTACCTCGCCGACCACGGCTGGCGGCGCGGCGAGCCGGTCGTCGTGCCGGCGAGCCTCTGGTTCCCGAAGGGCGAGGGGCTCGTCGCCGGCAAGCTCGCGCCGAACTCCACGGTCAAGGCGCTGCGTGACCGCGGACTCTCGTTCCAGACGACGCAGCCCGACGGCGCGCCGGCGCTCTTCATCCGCGTCGACGGCGACGGGGGGCCGGAATACCGCGCCGGCTTCTTCAACTTCGGCGTCATCACGCGCTATAACCGCAGCGTCCTCTATGCGCTCGCGGTGAACGACCTCGGCCAGCGCATCGAGGCGCTCCTGCCGCCGCCCGCGCCGGCGGCGCCCGCCGCGCAAGCTGAAGCGGCCGCCGCG
>DASSUY010000194.1:0-7952 GCA_035706525.1 Steroidobacteraceae bacterium | reverse complement strand
GCGGCCATCGGCTACGGCGACGGCTATCCGCGCAGCGCCGGCAACGGCACACCGGTTTCGGTCACCGGCCATCCTGCGGCGCTCGCCGGGCGGCCTTCGATGGACATGCTGACGATCGACGTCACGGACGTGCCCCGCGTCGCGATCGGCGACCGGGTCGAGCTCTGGGGCCGCGAAGTGCCCGTCGAGCGCGTCGCCGCCGCGGCCGGAACGATCGCGTACGAGCTCACCTGCCGCGTCGGCCGGCGCGTCGTGTTCGAGACGGCGTGAAGGTCCTCGTCACCGGCTCTTCCGGGCGCGTCGGCGGCGCCGTCGCGGCGCGGCTCTCGCTGCGCCATGCGGTCACTGGCGTGGACCTGAAGCCCGGCCCGCTCACGACCGAACTGACCGACATCGAGGACACGTCCCGGCTCGCGGCCCTGCTGCCGGGCACGGACGCCGTGGTGCATACGGCTGCGCTCCACGTCCCCGACCTAGCGGCCCGCAGCGCCGCGGATTTCCGCGCGGTGAATGTCGATGCGACCTGCCGGCTGCTCGCGGCCGCGGGCGAGGCGGGCGTCCGGCGCTTCGTGTACACGAGCACGACCTCGCTTTACGGCGACGCGATGCTGCCCGAGTCCGGCGCGGCAGTCTGGGTCACGGAATCACTCGCACCGCGGCCGCGTGACATCTATGACGAGACCAAGCTCGCGGCCGAGACCGCCTGCGCCGACGCCGCGCGCGCGGGGTTGACCTGCGTCGCGCTTCGCATGTCGCGCTGCTTCCCCGAGGAGCCGCGGCTCATGGCGGCCTACCGGCTCCATCGCGGCGTCGACGCGGAGGACGTCGCGCAGGCGCACGAGCTGGCCCTCGCGCCGGAACTCGAGGGCTTCGCGGTCTTCAACGTCTCCGCGCCGACCCCATTCGTCGAGGCCGACTGCGGGCGCCTGTTCGAGGACGCCGCGTCGGTGATTCTCGAACGATTTCCCTGGGCGGCGTCGGAGTTCGCCCGGCGCGGCTGGGAGCTCCCGCGCATGATCGACCGCGTTTACGTGGTCGAGCGCGCGATCGCGGAGCTCGGGTATCGTCCGCAGCACGGATTCGCCGACTGGTTCGGGCCGCCGGCCCGCTGAGGGAGGTAGTGATGGCAACTGCAACCGCCGTCGTCTGGCCCGCGTTCGCGCTGTTCGCGCTGACGATGCTCTCGGTGGCGCGGCTCGCGCGCCTGCGCTTCGCCGCCGCGAAGGCGGGAGTCGTGGACCCGCGCTATTACAAGGTCTTCAAGGGGGAGGGCGAGCCGCCGCAGCTCGCTGCGGCGTCGCGGAACGTCGTGAGCCTGCACGAGATGCCGACGCTCTTCTACGCGGGCACCGCGATCGCTTTCGCGGCGGGCGAAGCGTCCGCGGCGCTGGTCGCGCTCGGCTGGGCCTACGTCGCGCTTCGCCTCGCGCACACGGCCGTGCACGTGACCGTGAATCGCGTCCTGTGGCGGTTCCGTGCCTTCCTCGGGAGCTGGATCGTGCTGGCCGCATACTGGGCGGTGCTCGGCGCCGCGCTCCTGCGCGCCGCCTGATCGCGCCGCCGACTGCCGCGATGTGGAAGGCGTTCGTCTTCGGCGTGATCGTGTCCGGCACCGTCGGCCCGATCGCGCTCCTCATCTTCGGCACCGGCGCCCGCCAGGGGCTCGCGGCGGGGTCGGTCGCCGCCTTCGGCGCGGTGTTCGCGGACTTCCTCTATGCGCTCGCCGCCTTCCTCCTGGGCGCGCTGATCCTCCCGTTCCTGGCCGGCAACCGCTTCGCGATCGACGTCGGTTGCGCGCTGTTGCTCATGGGATTCGGCGCCTGGATGGCAGTCGCGCAACTGCGGCCGGGCCCGCCGCCGGAAGCGCCACGCCCCGCCGCGCGGCTCTTCCTGCCGACCTTCCTGCTGACCTTCCTGAACCCGATGACGCTCGTGATCTTCGCGGGTTTCGTGCCGCAGCTGCCGGTCGCCGGCTCCCTCGGGATGGCGGCTGTCCTTGCGCTCGCGCTGGCGGCGGGCAGCGCCGCGGTGGGCGTCGGCTTCGCCGGCGCAGGCGCGGCGATCGGGAAGGCGATGCCCGGCGAGCGCGGCCGGCGGGCGATCTCGCTGGCGACGGCCGCGGGGATATTCGCGTTTGGGGTTTACGGGTTGGTGGGGGCGTTGTGACGAAGAGGGTTTGACGAAGAGGGGACAGTCCCCTTTGCCGCAAAGCCGAAAAAGGTTTGACGAAGAGGGGACAGTCCCCTTTTTCGCAAAGCCGAAAAAGGTGACAGTCCCCGGGTTGACGGCTGCCTTACGCCTCGAAGAAGCCCATCTTCACGCCGGCGAGCGTCACGACGTCGTTGTCGTGCAGGCGACGCGCCTGCGGGCCGATCGGCTGGCCGTTGACCAGCGGGAAGTCGCCCTGCTTGCTGCTCTCGACGTGGACGATGTAGTAGCCGTCGGCGCGGCGGCTGATGGCCGCCACCTGCACGCCCGGCCGGCCGAGCGTCGTGAGCGTCTTCGCGAGTTCGAGCTCGCGGCCGGCGAACTGGCCGGAGAGCACCTGCAGCTTCGCGGGCCGGGCGGGCGCGCCCTTTTCGGCGGCGGCGGAGGCCGCGGAGGAGGCTGCGGCTGCGGGCGCCGCGGCGGCCGCCTGGGCGGCCGGCGCCACGGAATCCGCGGCCGCCTTGAGCCGGGCCTCGTTGACCTGGCCCGGCTGGATGACGAGCGTGCGCTCGAACTCGTCCTGCTCCGAGCTCTCGACCTGGCTGTCCACGAACCGCAGGTGGTGGTGGCCGATCGTGATCACGTCGCCATGCGTCAGCGCGTGCTTCTTGATCAGCTTGCCGTTGACGTAGGTGCCGTTCGTGCTGTTCAGGTCCTCGAGGAAGGAGTCGTTCAGGATGTTGATGATGAGGCCGTGGTGGCCGCTGACCGCCGCATTGTCGATTCGGACGTCGTTGTCCGGCAGGCGACCGACCGTATACCGTTCCTTGGTCATGTTGTATTCGGCCAGTACCTGGCCGTCGAGACTCAAGATTAGGCGCGCCATCGTCTCCCTCGCTGCCTGTTAGCCGAACCAGGCCAATATTCTGTCAAGTATGCCCCGCCGCGCGGGGAAAAGTTCGACGACCTGTGCCAGCACGACCGAGATGTTGTCCCGGCCGCCGCTGTCGTTCGCGAGCTGCACCAGCTGCCTCGCCACCGTATCCAGATTACCGCCGAACGTACTGATTGTTAAGTGAATATCCTCGTCCTCGACCATGTCCGTGAGGCCGTCCGAGCAGAGCACGAGCCAGTCGCCGGCTTCCACCGGCAGCTCGTGGACCTCGACGTCGACGGTCGGCTCGACGCCGAGCGCGCGCGTCACGTAGTTCTTGTTCGTGGCGCGCTGCGCCTCCTCGGCCGAGTAGAAACCGCGGTCGACCAGCTCCTGCAGGAGCGAGTGGTCCATGGTCAGCTGCTCGAAGTTGTCCTTGCGCAGCCGGTACAGCCGGGAGTCGCCGACGTGGGCGACGGTCACCCGGTTGTCGTGGAGGAGGGCGGCGACCACTGTCGTGCCCATGCCCTCGCACTGCGTCTGCGTCTTCGAAGTCTGGTGGATGATCTTGTTCGCGCGGGCGATGGCGTCGCGCAGGATGATGCTCGGCCGGTGCATGCCCGTCGCCTTGTCGCTGCCGTCCAGCTCCTGCCCGACATAGGCCTCGCGCACCAGGTTCGTGATCGTCTTGACCGCGATGCCGCTCGCGACCTCGCCTGCGTTGTAGCCGCCCATGCCGTCGGCGAGCACGAACAGCCCGATGTCGCCGTCGAGCGCGATCGAGTCCTCGTTGTGCTCGCGCACCTTGCCCGTGTCGGTCAGCCCGACCGCCTGCACCCGGTTGCGCAGCGAGACATAGCGCCCCATCAGCGAAGCGCCGGGTCGATGTCGCGCGCGCAGTCGCGCAGCGCCTGCGCCATCTCGGCGCCGTTGCGGAAGCGGGCGTCGGGATCCTTCTCGAGCGCGCGGTCGACGATCGCGGCGAGGGCGGGCGGCAGGTCCGGCCGCACGACGCGCAAGGGCGGATGCGGCTCGCCGGAGATCTTCTGCATGAGCCCGGGGATGGAGTCGGAGCGGAACGGCAGCATGCCGGTCAGCAGCTGGAACAGGGTGACGCCGAGGGAGAACAGGTCCGACTGGGGCGTGACCGGCCGTGCATCGAGCTGCTCCGGCGCCATGTACGAGGGGCTGCCGAGGATCACGCCCGTGCGCGTCGCGCGGCTGTTCTCGAGGCGGGCGACGCCGAAATCCATGACCCGCACGCGGCGGTTCTTCTGGTCGAACACGATGTTGGCAGGCTTGACGTCGCGGTGGATGACGCCGCGCTGGTGCGCGAAGTGGACCGCGTCGGCGACGCGCGCGCACATCTCGCAGACGAGCCGCGGGGGCAGCATGCGCCCCTCGACCGCGTGGGTCGCGAGGTTGACGCCCTCGACGTACTCCATCGCGAGGTAGACCTGGCCCTCGTGCTCGCCGGCCTCGCGGATCTCGACGATATCCGGGTGCGCGAGCGATCCCGCGGCTTCGGCTTCGCGCAGCAGCCGGAGCTTCGCTTCGTCCAGCAAGTCGTCCGGCCAGTCGTCGGCGAGCGAGAGGAGCTTCAGGGCGACGACGGCGTTGGTGCGCTCGTCCACCGCGCGGAACACCGACGCCGTCGCTCCGCGCCCGAGCTGCTGCTGCAGCCGGTAATGGTGGAAGAGCTGGCCGGGCTTGAATTGCGCGCCGCGCGCGATCCTGCCCGCCTGCGGCTGCCCGGGCGCCGGGGATTTCTCGGAGACGGCGACGGACAGCGGCTTGCCGATGCGCGGCTCCTTGTCGGCGGCTTTCCTGCCGGATCCGCCGGCAAGACCTCGCAGCCATCCGCCCCGACTGGATTCGTCAGCCATGCGAGGATACGGTCCGTAGTCGCCCCTGATCCACGAATCATAAACGGGGGCCGGGCACCTCCGAAACCGGGGGAAGCCGTTATTTCAATCGCTTATGCCGGAAACCGCGACCTGTGCCGCAGTCTCCGGCGGCGCCTGCGACGTCGTCGACGCGTGCTAGCATCCCGGCTCCCCCGTTCCCATCCAGGTTCCATGGCCAAGCCGCGCACGGTGTTCGTCTGCTCTTCCTGCGGCGCCGATGCCCCGCGCTGGAGCGGGCAATGCCCGTCCTGCGGCGAGTGGAACACGCTCGCGGCGTTCGCCGAGGCGCGCGGGCGCGGCGGCGCGAGGCCGGCGCCGGCGGGCCGGCAACGACCGGAACCGGTCGCGCGGCTGGTCGCCGAGCCGGACGCGCAATTCCCGACGGGATTCGGGGAATTCGACCGGGTCCTCGGGGGCGGCCTCGTGCCCGGCTCGGTGACGCTCATCGGCGGCGAGCCGGGCATCGGCAAGTCGACGCTGCTCCTGCAGTGCGCGGCCGCGCTCGCGAAGTCCCAGCCGGTCCTGTACGCGACCGGGGAGGAATCCATCCGCCAGGTCGCCGAGCGCGCGCGGCGCCTCGGCGTCTCGGGCGAGGGGCTGACGCTCGTCGCGGAGACGGCGGTCGAGCGCATCGTCGAGCTCGCCGCCGAAGCGGGCGCGAAGACCCTGGTCATCGACTCGATCCAGACCATGTCCGTCGCGGGCCTCGAGGCTGCGCCGGGCGCCGTCACGCAATTGCGCGAGTCGACCGCGAGCCTGGTGCGCCACGCGAAGACGACGGGCACCTCGGTGCTCCTCATCGGCCACGTGACGCGGGAGGGCTCCATCGCGGGCCCGCGCGTGCTCGAGCACATGGTGGACACCGTGCTCTATTTCGAAAGCGACTCCGGCAGCCGCTACCGCGTGATCCGCGCCGTCAAGAACCGCTTCGGCGCGGCCAACGAGATCGGTGTGTTCGCGATGGAGGAGCGGGGCCTGAGGGAGGTGAAGAATCCCTCGGCGATCTTCCTGTCGCGCGGCCAGCAGCCCGTGCCCGGCTCGGCGGTCACCGTCGCGCGCGAGGGCACGCGCCAGATGCTGATCGAGGTGCAGGGGCTCGTGGACGCGAGCGCGCTCGCGAACCCCCGCCGCGTCGCGGTCGGCTTCGAGCCCAATCGCGTGGCGCTCCTGCTCGCTGTGCTGCACCGCCATGCGGGTGTCGCGCTGCACGCGCACGACGTGTTCGTGAACGTCGTCGGTGGGGTCCGCCTGGCTGAGACCGCCGCGGACCTGGCCGTGGTCGCGGCGCTCCTCTCGAGCCTCAACGGGAAGCCGCTGGCGCAGGACCTCGTCGTGTTCGGCGAGATCGGACTGACCGGGGAGATCCGTCCGGTGCCCTACGGCGAGGAACGGCTGCGGGAGGCCGCGAAGCACGGCTTCCGCCATGCGATCGTGCCGGCCGCGAATGCGCCGCGGCGTGCGCCCGACGGGATCGCGGTCACGGCGGCTGCGAAGCTCTCCGAGGCGATCGACGCGCTCGGCTGAGCTCAATCCCGTGGGGGCAGCACCCTGAGGCGGGCGGCGCGCACGGCATTGCCCCCGACCTGCACGACCTCGATGGAGACGGGACCGACCTGGACCACGGCGCCGGGCTCGGGAATGGATTCCAGCCGCTCGACGATGAGGCCGGACAGCGTCCGCGGACCGTCCAGCGGAAGCGAAGAGCCGATGCGGCGGTTGACCTCGCGCAGGGCCATGGAGCCCGGGACGACGCGGCTGCCGTCGGGCCCGGCCACGATGCCGCCGAGCGGCGGCTCCGCCTGGGTCGTGAATTCACCGACGATCTCCTCGAGGATGTCCTCGAGTGTCACGAGCCCCTGCAGGTCGCCGTACTCGTCGACCACGAAGGCGATGCGCCGGCGCAGGCGGCGGAAGCGCAGCAGCTGCTCGTAGAGCGTCGTGCCCTCCGGCGTGAAGAGGGCCTCGCGGCGCACGGCGATCTCCTTCAGCCGCTCGCGCGTCAGCCGGCCGGCGGCCAGTTCGTTCGCGACGAGCCGCATGTGGACGATGCCGTGCACGCGGTCCGGGTCGCCGTCGAACAGCGGCATTCGCGTGTGCGAGGTCTCGCGGATGCGCGCCGTGATCTCGTCCCAGTCCGCGGTGATGTCGATCCCGTCGATCTCGCTGCGCGGGACCATCAGGTCCTCCACCCGCCGCCGCTCCAACCCGAGCAGCGCCTCGACCATGCCCTGGCGTTCCGCCGACTCGCCGGCGAGGGCATCGGCGAGATCGGCGATCGAGTCGGCCGGGTCGCGTTGCGCCGGCGCGGCCTCGTCGCGGCGCGGCAGCAGCAGGAAGAAGGGCGCGATGAGCCAGGCGACGAGGCCGGCGGCGAGGCGCCTCAGCCAGCCGTCGCGCCGCAGCCAGCCGATGCCGCCGAGCAGCAGTATCGTCGCGAGGCCGCCGGCCACCACGACCGCGGCCACCGGCTGCGCCACGGGCGGGGCGAAGGCGATGCTGGCCAGCAGCCCGCCGAGGACCAGGGCCCGCAGCATCACCGCGGCCAGCCGCGTGCGGCGGGGCTCGTCCGCCAGGCGGCGCTCGAAGCGCGCGATCCAGGGTTCCGCGAAGGAGGCGGGCGCGGTGCGGTGAGCGCGCAGCGCCGGCATGGCGGCCTCGATCAGGCCGGTGAGCACGAGCAGGGCGAGCGCCGCCGCGTACCGGCCGATCGGCGACTCCGCCTGCGCCGCGCCCGCGTCGAGCGCCCAGCGCGCCGGCTCGACCGCTCGGTCGCCGGCGAGCAGGAGCGCCTTCATGGCCGCGATCGGCCTGCCCCACGAGTCCGCCGGCGCGCCCGCGTCCCAGCTCTCGCGGTAGCGCGCGGCCGCGCGGCGCAGCCACTCGCGGGCCCCCTCGACGTCGGCGGCCATCAGCAGGCAGAGCCCCGCCGCCCAGGCTGCGTTGCCGAGCTGCGTCAGCTGCCGCTGGTCGGCCTCGCGCGTCTCGCCGCTCTCGTAGCGCGCGATCGCGGTTTGCGCGTGCTC
>DASSUY010000193.1:0-2962 GCA_035706525.1 Steroidobacteraceae bacterium | reverse complement strand
CCGTCCTCGATACGGCCCGCGATGGCGAGCGCCCTCACCTCGGCCGGCGCCTCGATGCCGAAGCGCAGGATGCGCGCGCCGGCGGGGACCATCCCCGACCACAGGCCCGCGAAGGCGTCGTCGGCATTGATCACGGCCGTGCCGCCGGTCCTGAGCGCGGCGAACATCTCGCCTTCCGCGCGCGCGACGCCGTCGAGGTCTCCGAAGCCCTCGAGGTGCTCGTCGCCCGCGTTCGTGACGAGCGCGACCGCGGGCCGCGCAAGCGATGCGAGCGCGGCGATCTCGCCCGGGTGGTTCGCGCCCATCTCGACGACGGCGTAGCGGTGCCCGGGCTCGAGGCGAAGCAGCGTCAGCGGCACGCCGATGTGGTTGTTGAGGTTGCCGCGCGTCGCGAGCGAGGGACCCGCGCCCGCGACGATGGCCGCGAGCAGCTCCTTGGTGGTCGTCTTGCCGTTGCTGCCACCGACGCCGATGACGAGCGCCCCGCTCCTCGCGCGCGCCTCGGCCGCGAGCGCCGTGAGCGCGGCCAGCGTGTCGTGGACGACGACCTGCGGGAGCGTCGCGCGCGGGTCCGCGCGCTCGACCAGCGCGCCGGCCGCGCCGCGCGCCGCGGCGTCGGCGAGGAAACCGTGGCCGTCGAAGCGCTCGCCGCGCAGCGCCACGAAAAGCTGGCCGGCCGCGATCGTGCGCGAGTCCGTCGAGACGCCGTCGAAAGCCGCGTCGGCGCCGACCAGCCGCCCGGCGACGACGGTCGCGGCTTCCGAGAGCCGGACCTTCATGCCGCGCTCCCGCCGCGCCGCAGCACGCATTCGCGGTCGCTGAAGTGCCTGCGCTCCGCGCCGACGAGCTGGTAGTCCTCGTGCCCCTTGCCGGCGACGAGCACGACGTCGCCCGGCTGCGCTTCCGCCAGGGCCGCGTCGATCGCGCGCGCCCGGTCGCGCTCGACGAGCGCCGCGCCCGGCTCGCGCAAGCCCTCGAGGATCATCGCGACGATGCGGTCGCCGTCCTCGCTCCGCGGGTTGTCGTCGGTGACGATGACGCGGTCCGCACCCCGCTCGGCCGCGGCGCCCATCAGCGCGCGCTTGCCAGGGTCGCGGTCGCCGCCGCAGCCGAACACGGCGATGACGCGGCCGCGCGCGTGGCTGCGGAGCGCGGCCAGCGCCTTGGCGAGGGCGTCGGGCGTATGGGCATAGTCGATGACGGCCAGCGCGCCGTGCGGGAGGCGATAGCCCTCCATGCGGCCGGGCGGCGCAGTGCAGGCCGCGAGGGCTTCGACCGCCGCGTCCACGGGAAAGTCCCAGGCGAGCAGGACGCCCAGCGTGACCGCGAGGTTCTCGGCGTTGAAGCCGCCGATCAGCCGCGATGACAGCCGGCGGCTGCCGAACCAGCCCTCGACGTCGAGGTCGAGGCCGCGGCCCGTCGCCCGGACGCGCGACACGTGCAGGAAGCGCGCGGCGGCGGGCCGCTCGCCCTCCACGGCGACGGCGGTCAGCGCGATGCCGGGCCCCAGCGCCTCCGCGAAACGGTGGCCGGCCGCGTCGCCGACGTTGATCACCGCGTGCTCGAGGCCGGGCAGCGCGAACAGCCTTGCCTTGGCCTCGGCATAGCGCTCCATGCTGGCGTGGTAGTCGAGGTGGTCGCGCGTCAGGTTGCCGAAAGCCGCGACGCGCATGCGCAGGCCGTCGACGCGCCCCTGGTCGAGAGCGTGCGAGGACACTTCCATCGCGACGTGGGTCGCGCCGGCGTCGGCCAGGGCGCGCAGCTGCCGGTGCAGCGTCACCACGTCGGGCGTCGTCAGGGAGCCGCCCTCGACCGCCGGCGGGAAGCCCGCGCCCAGCGTGCCCATGTAGGCGCCGCGGCGCGCGAGGCGCCCGACCGACGAGGCGAGGAGCCATGCGCAGGTGGTCTTGCCGTTCGTGCCGGTCACGCCCGCGACCGTGAGTCGCGCCGAGGGCATGCCGTAGAAGCGGTCGGCGATCGCGCCGAGGCGGTCGCGCAGGTCCCGCACCGCGACGAACGGCAGCTCGCGCTTCGCCTCGCCGGGGCTGCGGCCCTCGCCGGGGTCGAAGAGCACGGCGCTCGCGCCGCGGCGCGCGGCCTCGTCCGCGTGATCGAGCCCGTGGCGCGAGCCGCCCTTCAGCGCGACGAAGGCGTCGCCGGCGTTCACCTCGCGCGAATCGAGCGTGAGGCCCGCGATGCGCACGTGCGGCGCCTCCGCCACGCCCGCGAGCAGCTCGTCGAGCGGCATCGCGGCGCTCATGGCCCCTCCGCCGCGCCGATCGGCATCACGTGCGCGAGGTCGTCGGGCGCGACCGACATCAGGCGCAGCGCGCCGGAGGCGACCGCCGAGAACACGGGCGCGGCGACGTCGCCGCCGTAGTACAGGGAGCCCTGCGGCTCGTCCACCATCACGAGCACGGCGAGGCGCGGTGCCGTGGCGGGAACGACGCCGCCGAACACGGACAGGTAGCGGTCCCGCGAATAGCCGCCGGGGATCGCCTTCCAGGCCGTGCCGGTCTTCCCGGCGACGCGATACCCGGCCACGGCGGCCTTGGCGCCCGTGCCCTCCGAGACGACGCTCTCGAGGAGGCCCGCGAGGTCGCGCGCCACCTTTGCCGGCAGCACGCGGGTCCCGGCCGGCGGACGGTCCATGCGCCGGAAGGTGACCGGGCGATGGATGCCGCCCGAGCCGATCGTCGCGTAGGCCTGCGCGAGCTGCAGCGGCGTGACCGAGAGGCCGTAGCCGTAGGCCATCGTCGCGACGTTGATCGGCTTCCAGTTGGCCGGGCTCGACAGGAGGCCCGCCGACTCGCCCGGGAAGCCGCTCTCGCTGACCTTGCCGAAGCCGAGGTTGCGCAGCGTGTCGTAGATCTCGCTGCGGTCGAGGCTGAGCGCGATCTTCGCCATGCCGACGTTGCTCGACTTCGCGAGCACCTGGCGCAGGTCGATGGTGCCGAGGTCG
>DASSUY010000192.1:0-10049 GCA_035706525.1 Steroidobacteraceae bacterium | reverse complement strand
ACGCTCACCTTTTTAAAGGGGACAGTCACCTTTGGCGATAACGGGCCTTGCCCCGGTATTCCGCCAGCCGCCAAAGGTGACTGTCCCCTTTAAAAAGGTGAGCGTCCCCTTTTCCCCTTTTAGTGCCAGAGGCCGAGGATCAGCCCGTACAGCGTGAACTGCAGCGCGTGGTACCCGCCGTTGACCAGGAAGAGCGACAGCGGCTTGCGCTCGAACAGGTAGTTGATGCCGAAGCTCGCCGCCACCCAGAAGATGCCGGCGCAGGCCCCGTAGGCGGTCGCCG
Source organism: Steroidobacteraceae bacterium (assembly GCA_035706525.1). Lineage (GTDB taxonomy): Bacteria > Pseudomonadota > Gammaproteobacteria > Steroidobacterales > Steroidobacteraceae > SCUD01. Next base: position 9,766 of record DASSUY010000192.1, on the reverse strand, counting down.
TCCCGACGGGCAGCTTTCCCAGGAACATCGCGAAAGTGGCCGCGGCGGCCAGGGACAGCACGAAGGAGCCCCCGAACACGCGCCCGGCATGGCCCTTCAGCTGGTCGTCGCTGACGCCGGCCGCGCGCTGCCAGCTTTTCTGGAACAGGGCCGGCGAGTACCACAGTCCGCCGAGCAGGAACGACGAGAGCGCCGCCGCGAGCACGGCGAGCCAGTTGACCTCAGGCATTGGATTTCCCCCTCTTGCGTTGACGATTCTGTCGGCGCGCCGGCGTCGCCGGGCGCAGCAGGCGGTTGAAATGGCGCTTCAGCTCCGCGATCGCCCGGTCGAAATAGCCGACGTCGCGATAGCTTCGGGCGAGCATCACGCCGCCCTCCATGGTCGTCAGCACGAACTCCGCGAGCGCACGGCGATCCGTGTCGGGCGGCAGCCGCGTGCCGGCGGCGTTGAGGCATTCCTCGATCGCGGCGGTCCAGTTCGTGAAGTTCTGCGCGAGCCGCTCGCGCACCGCGGGGTCCGGCTCGTGCAGCTCGAGCGCGAGGCTCCCGATCGGGCAGCCGTAGGTGCAGTCGGTCTCGAGGAGGGCGGCGCGGTAGCCGTCCATGAGCTTCCAGATCTTCTCGATCGGGTCCTCGACCCCGCGCCAGGCGGGCTCGAGCAGCATCTGGCGGATGCCGCCGATGTAAGTGTCGAGCACCGCAATCAGGAGGTCCTGCTTGCCCGGGAAGAAGTGGTAGAGGCTACCGCTGTTGACCCCGGCCCGCGCGAGGATGTCCGCGATCGAGGTCGAGCCGTAGCCCTTTTCCCAGAAGAGGTGCATGGCCGCCTCCAGGATCTTCCAGCGCGTGTCTCCGCCTTGATTGATCATTCAACCAAGTCTGCCCGGAGTGAACCTCCAAGGCAAGCCGGCGTCCCAGGGAGGCAGTGGCCGGAGATCCTCGAGGGAGGTTTGGGACCATGGAAGCGCGAGCTGCGATCGGGGCCATCGTCCTCTTGCTGGTATCGGCGGCTGCCTGGGCAGACGATCCGCCGGCGCCCGCCGAGCCCGAAGCCGGCAAGGAACAGGCCGCGGCGGAGCCGGAGCCGAGCGTCGGCATCCAGATCGCCGTCGCCGAGGACAAGAAGAAGGACGCCGAGCCTCTCAAGCTCCCGCCGGGCTTCAAGGCGAAGAAGCGCGGCAAGTACACGGTCTATTGCCAAAAGGACACGCCGATGGGCTCACGCTTCCCGTCGGAGAAGTGCTACGACGAGCGCGGCATGCGCGACTACATCGCCGACCAGCGCGAGAACCAGAAGCAGGTGGACCAGATGCGCCGCATCTGCGGCAGCATGGAGGCCTGCGGCGGCGGCGGCTGAGACTGGCGGCCGCCCGCGAGTGGAGGGAAGATAGGTCCGCACCAGGGAGGAGGGGCCATGCGCACGACCATCGCGACGACGCTCCTGGGTCTCATGCTTCTCACGGCGGGGGCCTGGAGCGCGGGTGCCGCGGGCACGCCGCCCGAGCCCGAGGCGAAGGCCAAGGAATCGCCTTCGACACCGGCACCGGGCGCCCTGAACGTCCGGCTGGTGCCGACCGAAAAGCCGGCCGCCGCCCAATCCGACGAGGATTTCGTGCCGCCGGACGGCTGGCTGCCGAAGAAGCGCGGCAAGTACACGGTGTACTGCCGCAAGGACTACAACGTCCGCGGCACGCGCTTCCCGGCGGAGACCTGCTACGACAAGACCAGCATCCGCGAGATGGTGATGCAGGAGAACATCGACCGCGAGCGTTACGACCAGCTGCGGCGCACCTGCGCCACCGCGACGAACTGTGGCACGCACTGAGGCCGGCGGTCGGCGGCCGCCCGATTGAGCCTCCGCGACGACATCGAGCAGACGCTGCTGCGGATCGCGACGACGGGCATCGTCCCGTCGAGCTGGTTCCTCAAGCCGCCCGCGAGGGAATCGCTCCCGGCGCGCAGCGGCACGCTCGACATCGAGATCGTGAGCCACTGCTGGCGGTATGCGCACCTGCTCGCCTACCAGCTCTCCTCGCTCGTGAACTTCCCGCCGACGAAGGCGCGCGTGCGCATGACAGTCTTCCACGCGTCGGAGGACGAGGCGACGCGGCGGATGCTGGAGTTCTTCGGCGGCATTCCGGTCCCCGGCGTCGCCTGGAACTGGCAGGTGCTGACGCCCCCCGAGTTGTTCCGGCGCTCGATCGGCCGCAACCGCATCGCGCGCGCGACGACGGCGGACTGGGTCTGGTTCACCGACTGCGACATCGTCTTCCACCGCGACTGCATCGACACGCTCTCCGATCGGCTGCAGGCGCGGCAGGACCTGCTCGCCTACCCGACGCACGAGCGCATCACGCCGATGCTGGAGGAGGACGACCCGGTGCTCGCGGCGGAGCGGAACCGGCCACGCGTCGCGGACATCGACACGACGCAGTTCGAGCTCGCGGAGAACCCGCCGAAGGCGAAGGGCGCGTACCAGATCGTGCACGGCGACGTCGCCCGCCAGTGCGGCTACTGCGAGCAGATCCCGCTCTACCAGCGCCCGGCGCCGCGCTGGTCCAAGACCTACGAGGACACCTGCTACCGCTGGCTGCTCGGCACCGATGGCGTCGGCCTCGACGTGCCGGGCGTCCACCGCATCCGCCACGTCCACAAGGGACGCTACGGCGACAGCAAGGCCGCGGCCAGCCTGCGCGGAGGCATCCGCCGCGCCAAGGAGAACCTGACACGGCCATGAGCCGCATCGACAGCAGGACGTGGACGGTCGAGGAGGCCCGGGCGGCGCTCGCGAAGTCCGGAGCGGATTTCGTCACGCTCTTCCGCCAGGGTACGCTCGAAGTCGAGATCTACCGCCCTGTCGGCGTGGACCGACAGAAGCCCCACTCGAAGGACGAGCTGTACGTCATCATCGCGGGCCGCGGCAGCTTCGTACACGGCGGACAGCGGAGCCCGTTCCAGCCGGGCGACACTCTGTTCGTGCGGGCGGGGATTCCGCACCGGTTCGAGGATTTCACGCCCGATTTTGAGACCTGGGTATTCTTCTACGGCCCGGAAGGCGGCGAATGAAGCGCCGGCCGTGATAGTTTCCTGACCATTCTGCCCCGACGGAGGATCCGGACATGCACAGTGACAGGTTTCGCCGCAGCTGCGTCGCGCTCCTGAGCGTCGCGCTCGTCTCGATGGGCGCGCAGCTCCCGGCCGCCGCGAGCGTCGTCACCACGTCGGAAGCGGTGGCCGCGCGCCAGGGCGACGGCCGTGCCGTCGTCGACGCCGCGCTCGCCCGCGCCGACGTCCAGGCGAAGCTCGCCGAGATGGGCGTCGACCGCGCGGCGATCGAGGGCCGCCTCGCCGCGCTCTCGCCGGAGGAGATGCGCACGCTCGCGGACCAGATCGAATCCGCGCCCGCGGGCGGCGACTTCCTCGCCGTGGTCGGCGTCGTCTTCGTCGTGCTGATCATCCTCGAGCTGGTCGGGGTCATCGACATCTTCAAGAAGACGTGACCCGAAGCGCCGCGGCCGTCGCGGCGCTCGCGCTCGCGCTGACCGGCTGCGCGGCCTCGCCGCCGCTGGCGGACGGGCTGCCGGCAACGGCGCCGGGCACGATCGAGCTCGCGCAGACGCCGTTCTTTCCCCAGGAGCAGTACCAGTGCGGCCCGGCGGCGCTCGCGACGCTGCTGGTCGCGAGCGGCGTCACGGTCGAGCCGGCCGACCTCACGCCGGAAGCCTACCTGCCGGCGCGCAAGGGCAGCCTCTCCCTCGAACTCATCGCCGCGACGCGCCGCCACGGGCGGATGCCCTGGGTGCTCTCGACGACCGCGGACGAGATGGTCTCCGAGCTGGAGTCCGGCCGGCCCGTGCTGATCCTGCAGAACCTCGGGCTCCCGCAGATCCCGCGCTGGCACTACGCGGTGTTCGTCGGCTACGACGCCGGGCGAAACGTCGCGATCCTGCGCTCGGGCGACCGCGAACGGCTCGAGATGAAATGGCAGCGCTTCGCGGGCGCCTGGCATCGCGGCGGCCGCTTCGCGATGACGGTGCTGCGGCCGGGAGAAATTCCGCCCACCGCGGAGCCGGCACGATTCATCGAGGCGGCTGCGGGGCTCGAGGCAGCCGGCCAGCGGCGCGCGGCCGCCGCGGCTTACGACGCCGCCATCGCGCGCTGGCCCGAGCAGCCGCTCGCCTGGCTGGGGCGAGGCAACTCGGCCTACGCGGAGGGCGACCGCGAGGGCGCGGCCGACGCCTGGTCGCGCGCCATCCTCCTGGATCCGGGCGATGCGGCTGCGCGGAACAACCTCGCCGAGCTCCTGCTCGAGGCCGGCTGCCTCGACGAATCGCGCCGGCAGCTCGAGCGCGCGGCGGCGGCCCCCGGCGGCGATGCGCTCGCCGCGGCGATCGCCGACACGCGCGCGAAGGTCGACGCGGCGACGGCGACCGCCTGCCGATTCGGCGAGCGCATCTGGCCGGACTGAGCGGCCTCAGGCCTTCGGCGGCACGTTCGCGTTCAGCCGGAACAGGTTCATCGGGTCGTACTTCGCCTTGAGCGCGATGAGCCGTTCGAGGTTCGCGCCGTAGTTCTCGCGGTACGCCGAGAGCGGCTCGTCGGAGGCGAGGTTCGTGTAGAAGCCGCTCGTCAGCGGCGCGAGCTCCTTCCAGGCCCCCCGCAGCCTCTCGATCTTTCCTTCCGCGCCGTCGGCGGTGCCGAGGATCGCGATCATCCCGAGCCAGACCAGCGCGCCCCGATTCGGGAATGCGGTGGCGCCCGGCGCGACCGCGTGATAGGCGCCGTCCACCGGGTCGAAGAACAGGAAGAACTCGCCCGGATGGCGGTTGAACACGTCGATCGCATGGTCGATCGCCTCGTCCGTCAGCTGGTTCATGAACCCGCTCTTGAGGTAGTAGTAGCCGCCGGCCGCCGTCATCTCGTCGAGCCCGCGCTGGATGTCGACGTAGCGCTTCGGCCCGATGCCGTCCGCGACCGGCGAGTTGAAGGCGCGCAGCTCCTTGAGCGCGGCCTCGCCCTTCGCGCGATCGCCCGACCACAGGACCTCCATGGAGAGCACCGGGCCCTCGGGACCGGCCACGAGCAGCGGCTCCGCATACAGCTCGTGCGGCCACCCCGGGAGCTTGTCGCGGAAGTAGCGGAGCACGTCACGCGCCTTCGCGGCGGGCCACACGAGGTCGCCGCCGAGGACGACCGGGTCCATGCGATGCAGGCGGTACTCGATCGCGGTGACGACCCCGAAGTTGCCGCCGCCGCCGCGCAGCCCCCAGAAGAGGTCGGGATTCTCGGCGTCGCTCGCCCGCAGCAGCCTGCCGTCGGCCGTGACGATGTCGAAGGACTGCACGTTGTCGCAGGTGAGCCCGAAGCGCCGGCCCAGGCGGCCGAAGCCGCCGCCGAGCGTGAGACCCGCGGCGCCCGTGTGCGAGACCGTGCCCGCCGTGACCGCGAGGCCGTGGGCCGTCGTCTCGTGGTCGAGCAGGCTGAGCAGCGAGCCCGCCTCGAGGGTGGCGCGCGCGGCGCCGGGATCGACGCGGACGCCCTGCATCTGCTGAAGGTCGATCACGAAGCCCCCGTCGCAGGTCGACTTGCCGGAGATGCTGTGCCCGCCGGCCCGCACCGCCGTCAGCAACTTGTTGTCGCGGGCGAAATCGACGGCCCGCCGGACGTCCGCGGCGCCGGTGCAGCAGGCGATGAGCGCGGGTTTCCTGTCGAACAGCCCGTTCCAGACCCGCCGCCGCGCGTCGTAGGCAGGGTTGCCCTGCAGCAGCAGGTCGCCGTTCAGGCCCGCCGCGAAGTCCGCGACGGCCGAACCCGGGAGGTTGAGGTCGGCGCCGTCCAGCGATTTCGCGGCGACGTCGCCGACGTCCTTGAGGATGGCGGTCCAGCCCCGCAAGGGGGCAGCGGCGGCGAGCGCAAGGCTCGCGCCGACGAACTCACGTCGTTTCATGCGGCGAATCCTTTGGCCGCAGCGCGAGCTATCCGCCGCCGCCGCCCCGCGGCCATTCGGCGGCGGCGGCGAAAACCATCAGTGCGCGGCTTTCGAGTCCGGCTTCTTCACGTCATCCGTGCCGGCGTCGGCGATGACGTGCCACACGCCGTCTTCCTTCGCCCAGACCGTGATGTACTTGCCGTCGGTTTCGCGCGCCTTGTCGGTCTTGCCGTACTTCGTGTGGATGCTGCCGATCTCGACCGCAAGGTCGCCGGACTCGGCGATGCGCAGGGAATCCGTGGACCAGCTGATGACGGTGTCCGGATGCGCGCCCATGTTCTTCTCGAAGCCGGCGACGATCTCGGGCGAGCCGTTCTGCACGACGCCGTCGTAGATCGACACGGCATCCGGCGCATAGACGCCGCCGAGCGAGGCGGTGTCCCGGGCGTTCATGAAGTTCATCCACTCGCCGTTGCGAGTCTGGATGGCCTTCTCCTCCGCGGCCAGGTCGACGGCCGGGGCCGCGGGTTCAGCCGCCGGGGCGGGGGCCTCTTCCTTTTTTGCACTGCAACCGTTGAGCAGGAGAGCCGCTGCCACCGCGGCCGCCAGAGCGCGAGTGCCCATGGGAGCCTCCCTTCAGGTGCGTGAGGGTCGGAGTATACTCGCGCGCGAAAGCCGGACAGCCACAAGCCCAAGAAAAGCCCGGTGGTCTTCAACTCGCTGACTTTCCTCGTCTTCTTCGCGGTGCTGCTCGTGCTGCACCACCTGCCGTTCCTGTCCTGGCGCGCGAAGAAGGTGAACCTGCTCATCGCGAGCTACGTGTTCTACGCGGCCTGGAACCCGCCGTTCATCCTGCTGCTCTGGGCCTCGACGATCGTCGACTGGTTCATCGCGCGCGGCATCTACGCGCACCGCGACAGCAGCCGCGCCGTGCGCCGCTCCTGGCTCGTGATCTCGGTCGCCGTGAACATCGGCTTCATCGCCTTCTTCAAGTACGGCGAGTTCCTGCTGCAGAACTGGCAGGCGTTGATGCAGGCCTTCGGAATCACCTGGGTCGCGCCGGAATGGGACATCGTGCTGCCGGTCGGCATCTCGTTCTACACCTTCGTGACGCTCTCCTACACGCTGGACGTGTACCTCGGCCGCTCGAAGCCGATCGCGAGCTTCCTCGACTACGCGCTGTTCGTGACGTTTTTCCCGCACCTCGTCGCCGGCCCGATCGTGCGGCCGACGCAGCTCGTGCCCCAGTTCGAGACGCCGAAGCAGGCCAACCGCGACCAGATGCTCTGGGGACTCGGGCTCATCATCCTCGGGCTCTTCGAGAAGGTCGTCGTGGCCGACGGCGGACTCTCGAGCGCCTCGGACACGGTCTTCGGTGCGAAAGCGCCGGTCGGCTTCGCCGACGCCTGGCTCGGCACGCTCGCGTTCTCCGGCCAGATCTTCTGCGACTTCGCGGGCTACTCGACGATCGCGGTCGGCACGGCGCTGTGCCTCGGCTTCGCGCTGCCCGACAACTTCCGCATGCCGTACGCGGCCATCGGCTTCTCGGACTTCTGGCGCCGCTGGCACATGTCACTCTCGACGTGGCTGCGCGACTACCTCTACATCCCGCTCGGGGGCAACCGCGGCACGGAGGCGCGCACCTACCGCAACCTGATGATCACGATGCTGCTCGGCGGGCTGTGGCACGGCGCGAACTGGACCTTCGTCGCCTGGGGCGGCCTGCACGGCCTCTATCTGGCGGCGGAGCGCTGGGTCCGTGAGCGCAGCGGCGTCGCGGGCGATCCCGCAGGCCCCTGGAACCGGCTCGCCCTCGCGCTCCTCACGTATTTCCTCGTGAACATCACCTGGGTGTTCTTCCGCGCGAGCGACTTCGGCGGCGCATCGCGCGTGCTCGCGGGGATGTTCGGCCTCGCGGCGGGCGCCGAGCCCGTGCTGCCGACGATCTACATGATCAAGGTGGCGGTCATCGTCACGGGCATCCTCGTCGTGCAGTGGCTGATGCGGAACCGCACGGTGGAAGAGCTCGTCTCGCGTGCCCCCTGGTGGCTGACCGGCGCCGTCGCCGCGGTCATGCTGTTCGCGGTGATCGTCGCGCAGGGCAGCGGCGAAGCCTTCATCTACTTCCAGTTCTGACCATGGCACCGCTTCACGAGCAGGATGTCGTCACCGTCAGGGAGATCCCCGACACGCGGTTCGCCGCGATCGGCTGGCTGGTGCTCGCGCTCGTCGTCCTCGGCGTCGCCGCCTGGGAGTGGAAGATGCGCTCGCTCGGGCTGCTCGCCGGCGATCTCGAGGACGGGAAATCGGCCTGGGCCGTCGAGCGGCGGAAGCTCGAGTCCGGCGAGCACGACGGCGTCGTGCTGATCGGCGGCTCCCGCATCCTGTTCGACACGGACCTCGACGCCTGGGCGGAGATGACCGGGAAGCGCCCCGTGCAGCTCGCGATGCCGGGCATGAACGGCCAGCCGGTGCTCAAGGACATCGCCGAGAACTCCGCGTTCGCGGGCCTCGTCGTCATGGACGTCGCGCCGACGCAGCTCTTCCGGCCGCCCGGCGGCGGCAATCCGGCCTTTGCCGGCGTCCTCGACTACTGGCGCGACGAGGGCCCGGCGCGGCGCGCGAGCCATCGCCTGGAAATCCTGCTCTCAGAGGCGTTCGCCTTCCTCGACCAGAACTACTCGACCACCGCGCTCATCGACCAGCTCGACCTGCCGAACCGCGGCCGGATCGGCGGCCCTTACATGTTTCCGTGGAAGCTTTCGGAAGCCGGCGCCGACCGCCAGCACAGGCTCTGGCGCGAGATCGAGACGAACGAGCGCCTGCGGGAGCACGCGATCAGCGTCTGGATGAGGATGCAGGGCCGGCCGGGGCCCCCTGAACCGGTGGTCGCCGCGATCTGCGCCGACATCGCCGCCTCGGTCGCGAAGATCCGCGCGCGGGGCGGCGACGTGGTGTTCCTGCGCCCGCCTTCGGCAGGCGCCTACCGCGCCCGCGAAAACGCGATGACGCCGCGCGCCACGACCTGGGACCGGATGCTGCGGGAGGCGGGTGCCTTCGGCATCCACTTCGAGGACTACCCGGCGATGCGGGGGCTCGAGCTGCCGGAGCTCTCGCACCTGACGCGCGAGGACGCGACGCGCTTCACGCGCGCCTATGTCGGCGTGCTACGTGAGCGGTACGTAGGGCTGCGGCCGGGTGCGATGCTGCATCCGGGCGCCTGATTCGGGCACCTTCGCCGGCGCGCGCACGAAGAGCTGGTGGTAGCCGAGCTTCCAGTTCTGACCGCCGTCGTAACTCGTCTCCATCTTCGCCTCGAAGCGATCGGGGCCGATCCCGTAGCGCGTATGCCGCTGCACGACCCGGCGGCCGTCCGGCAGCGCCACGGGCGCGGTCGTGCGCGTCTCGGTCCCCACGCGACCTTTCATGACGACCAGCTGGCCGTCGGCGCCGACCTGCGCCATCTCGAGGGTGAACACGCGCTCGTTCAGGTAGAAGAGCATGCCGGCCGACTGGTTCCAGTCGGGAATCGTGCTGCGGCCGGAGAGCACGCGGTCCGGCACGACCCAGTCGAAGCTCCAGGTGCCGGTCGCGACGGCGGCCACCGCGCCGTTGTCCGCGTACCGCGTCGTGGTCACGTTCCAGCGGCCGGCCGCCTGGCGCAGCTGTTCCACCGCGGTGTCGAGGTTCGGCGTATCGAGCGCCTGGGCGGCGGCGCCCGGCAGGAGAAGGAAACTCAGGGCGATCAGCGCGCGTTTCATGGTTATCCCTCCGCCGGGGCGGCTCCTCCCGGTCCCCCGGGGCGCTCATCATAGCCGCGGCCGCGCGGGTACCACA
>DASSUY010000191.1:0-3985 GCA_035706525.1 Steroidobacteraceae bacterium | reverse complement strand
GGCGTGATCGTGCGGCCGGTGGACAACTACGGCCTCCCGAACCACCTGCGCATTACCACGGGCACCGCTGCCCAGAACGAGCGGCTGCTGGCAGCCCTCGGCGAGATCGCTGCCGGCGGATGGTGAACGCGCCACGCGACGCCTTCGTGTCTTCGCCGGGCGCCGGGGTGGCCGGCGAGATCGGGATTCCCGGTGACAAGTCCATCTCCCATCGCGCCGCGCTCATCGGCGCGATCGCGAAGGGCACGACGGAAATCGAGGGATTCCTCGAGTCCGCGGACTGCCGCGCCACGCTCACCGCGCTCGAAGCGCTCGGCGTCGCCGTCGAGCGCAGCGGGGCCGGGCGCCTGCGCATCCAGGGCGTCGGGTTGCACGGGCTTCGCGCGCCCGGCGCCCCGCTCGACCTCGGCAACTCCGGCACCGCGATGCGGTTGCTCGCGGGCATCCTCGCCGGCCAGGGCGTTTCCGCCGTGCTGGTCGGCGACGCCTCGCTCATGCAGCGCCCAATGGCGCGCGTGGCGACGCCGCTCGCCCGCATGGGCGCAGGGATCCGGACGCGAGATGGCCGGCCGCCCGTCGAGATCGCGGCGGGCACGCGCCTTCGCGGCGTCGATCACACGCTCGAAGTCGCGAGTGCGCAGGTCAAGTCCGCCTTGCTGCTCGCCGGCCTGCACGCCGAGGGGACGACGCGCGTGCGCGAGCCGGGCCGCTCGCGGGACCATACCGAGCGCATGTTCCCGGCCTTTGGCGTCCACATCACATTGCAGGACGGCGCCGTCGCCGTGACCGGCCCGGCGGAACCGGCGGCGACCCGCGTCGACGTGCCGGGCGACTTCTCGTCCGCCGCATTCTTCATCGTGGCCGGCCTGATCGCCGGAAGGGGCCCGCTCATGATGCGCGGCGTCGGCACGAATCCGACGCGCACGGCGCTGATCGACATCCTGCGGGCCATGGGGGGCGACATCCGCCTGCATCCGCTGCCCGATGCGGGACCGGAGCCGCGGGCGGACATCGAAGTGCGTCCGAGCCGGTTGCGCGGGACGGTCGTGCCGGAGGCGCTCGTCCCGGCCGCGATCGACGAGCTGCCCGTCCTGTTCGCCGCCGCGGCCGCCGCAGAGGGCGAGACCGTCGTGACGGGCGCCGGCGAGCTGCGCGTGAAGGAGAGCGACCGGCTGGCTGCGATGGCGGAAGGGCTCGCGACCCTCGGCATCTCCTGTGAACGCCTCCCGGAAGGCCTGCGCGTGCGTGGAGGGGCCATCGCGGGCGGCACGATCGACAGCCGCGACGACCACCGCATCGCCATGGCGTTCGCGATCCTGGGCGCCCGGGCGCGGACGCCCGTCACCATCCGCCACGTGCAGAATGTCGCCACGTCTTTCCCCGGCTTTGCCGAAACGGCGAGGGCTGCGGGCATCGACCTGAGGGAGGGGGAATGACCCAGGTGCCGGTGATCGCGATCGACGGGCCGAGCGGCTCCGGCAAGGGCACGATTGCGCGGCGCGTGGCGGAGCGCCTGGGTTGGCATCTCCTGGATAGTGGCGCCCTGTACCGGCTCGTCGCCTTGGCGGGGCAGCGGCAGGGCCTCGCCCCGGATGACGTCGAGGGCCATGCCCGCGCCGCGGAGGACCTCGAGGTGCGTTTTGGCATGGATGCCCGGGGCGAGGAGCGGATCGAGCTGTCCGGGGTCGACGTGACCCCCGAATTGCGGGCCGAGTCGACCGGGGAGGCGGCCTCGCGGGTCGCCGCCTGGGCCCCCGTGCGCGCCGCCCTGATCGGGCGCCAGCGGGCTTTTGCGCGCCCCCCGGGCCTGGTCGCCGACGGCAGGGACATGGCGTCCATCGTTTTCCGCGATGCGGGGCTCAAGATCTTCCTGACGGCCAGTGCCGAGGAGCGGGCCCGCAGGCGCCATAAGCAGTTGAAAGAAAAGGGGTTGAGTGTTAGCCTTGCCGCCCTTTCCGCGGAGATAGCCGAGCGGGACAGGCGGGATACCACGCGAGCCGTGGCCCCGCTGGTCGCGGTCCCGGATGCCGTCGTCGTGGATTCGACTGCGTTGACCATCGAGGAGGTCGTCGGGCGGGTGATCGAACTCGCGCGTGAGCGGTTTCCGGAGGCGGTGCGCGGGCGTTGAAGGCCGGCGGATGCCGGCAGGACGGCGGGGCAGGAGGCCCGGCCGCGTTGAGCAGGACCCGGACCGGCAGGATGCCGCCCGGCAGGTAAACCCCAATGGGCCCCGCGGCCCGGAACAACCAATGACCGAATCCTTCCAGCAACTCTTCGAGCAAAGTCTCGCCAGCCAGCAGATCCGTCCCGGCCAGATCCTGACCGGCACGGTCGTCGACGTGAACGACGACGTCGTCATCGTCAGCGTCGGCCTCAAGTCCGAGGCCGTCATTCCCGCGGAACAGTTCCGCAACGAGAGCGGAAAGGTCGACGTCGCGGTCGGCCAGGAAGTCGAGGTCGCCCTGGATGCCGTCGAGGACGGCTCGGGCGAGACGCGCCTGTCGCGCGAGAAGGCCAAGCGCGCGCGCACCTGGACCCGCCTCGAGGAGGCATTCACCAAGGGCGAAGTCGTCCGCGGCGTGATCAACGGCCGCGTCAAGGGCGGCTTCACCGTCGAGCTCGACAACGTGCGCGCGTTCCTGCCGGGCTCGCTGGTCGACGTGCGGCCGGTGCGCGACCCGAGCTACCTCGAAGGCAAGGAGCTCGAGTTCAAGGTCATCAAGCTCGACCAGCGCCGCAACAACGTCGTGGTCTCGCGTCGCGCCGTCGTCGAGCAGGAATACAGCGCGGAGCGCTCGGCGCTGCTCGACAACCTGAAGGAAGGCGACGTGGTCAAGGGCACGGTCAAGAACCTGACCGACTACGGCGCGTTCGTCGACCTCGGCGGCATCGACGGCCTGCTGCACATCACCGACATGGCCTGGAAGCGCGTCAAGCACCCGTCCGAGATCGTGAAGGTCGGCGATGAAATCGACGTGCGCATCCTCAAGTTCGACCGCGAGCGGCAGCGCGTGTCGCTCGGCATCAAGCAGCTCGGCGCCGACCCGTGGCAGAACATCGCGCGGCGCTACCCGCCGAACACCCGCCTCTTCGGCAAGGTCACGAACATCGCCGACTACGGCTGCTTCGTGGAGATCGAGGAGGGCGTCGAGGGCCTCGTCCACGTGTCCGAGATGGACTGGACCAACAAGAACGTGAACCCGGCCAAGGTCGTGCACGTCGGCGAGGAGGTCGAGGTCATGGTCCTCGACATCGACGAGGAGCGCCGCCGCATCTCGCTCGGCCTCAAGCAGTGCAAGCCGAACCCCTGGCGCGAGTTCGCAGACAGCTACAACCGGGGCGACCGCGTCTCCGGCCAGATCAAGTCGATCACGGACTTCGGCATCTTCATCGGCCTGTCCGGCGGCATCGACGGGCTCGTGCACCTGTCGGACATCTCCTGGGACCGTCCCGGAGAGGAGGCCGTGCGCGACTACCAGAAGGGCCAGACCGTCGAGGCGATGGTGCTCTCCATCGATCCCGAGCGCGAGCGCATCTCCCTCGGCATCAAGCAGATGGCCAAGGACCCGATCTCCGCGTACCTCGCGGATCACCCGAAGGGAAGCATCGTGAAGGGCACCGTCAAGGACGTGGACGCGCGCGGCGCGATCATCGACCTCGGCGACGGCCTCGAGGGCAGCCTGCGCGCCTCCGAGCTTTCGCGCGACCGCGTCGAGGACGCGCGCACGGTGCTGAAGGTCGGCGACCCGGTGGAGGCCCGCTTCGTGGGCGTCGACCGCAAGAGCCGCGCGATCGTGCTCTCGATCAGGGCGATCGAGGCGGAGGAAGAGGCCGAGGCGGTGCAGCAGTATCGCAGCTCCGAATCGGCGACCGGCACCACCCTCGGAGACCTCCTGAAGGAGCAGATCTCCGGGCAGTGATGCGGTCCGGGGCGCCGCCGGGGATGGGCGGCGCTCCGCAGTTGAGGGACGGGAGCAATGACAAA